>JAYUEA010000038.1:0-2626 GCA_043739465.1 Propionibacteriaceae bacterium | reverse complement strand
CGATGCCCAGCTGGCGGAAGTTCTTCGTCGTCTGCGTGATCTTCTCGGTCGGGAAGTCGGCGAACGTGATCGAGATGTCCATCGCGGTGATGACGAGCTCGCAGGCCTTGACGAACGTCTCGGTGTCGAACGTGTCGTCGTCGCGCAGGAACTTCATGAGGTTCAGCGACGCGAGGTTGCAGGAGCTGTTGTCGAGGCTCATGTACTCCGAGCAGGGGTTCGACGCCGTGATGCGGCCCGTCTCCGGGTTGGTGTGCCAGGCGTTGATCGTGTCGTCGTACTGGATGCCCGGGTCGGCGCACGCCCACGCAGCCTGCGCGACCTTGCGGAACAGGTTGCGGGCGTCGACGGTTTCCATCACGCGACCGTCCATGCGGGCCCGCAGGCCGAACGGGGCGCCGTCCTCGACCGCACGCATGAACTCGTCGGAGACGCGCACCGAGTTGTTGGCGTTCTGGTACTGGACGCTGGTGATGTCGGACCCGCCGAGGTCCATGTCGAAGCCGGCGTCGCGCAGGGCGCGGATCTTGTTCTCCTCGCGCGCCTTCGTCTCGACGAACTCCTCGATGTCGGGGTGGTCGATGTCGAGGACGACCATCTTCGCCGCACGACGCGTCGCGCCGCCGGACTTGATCGTGCCTGCGGACGCGTCGGCGCCACGCATGAAGGAGACCGGCCCCGAGGCCGTACCGCCGCTGGACAGCAGCTCCTTGCTGGAGCGGATGCGCGACAGGTTGAGGCCCGCACCGGAGCCGCCCTTGAAGATGAAGCCCTCCTCGCGGTACCAGTTCAGGATCGAGTCGATCGAGTCGTCGACCGAGAGGATGAAGCACGCGCTCACCTGCTGCGGGCTGCTGGTGCCGACGTTGAACCACACCGGCGAGTTGAACGAGAAGACCTGGTTCAACAGCATGTACGTGAGCTCTTGCTCGAAGATCTCCGCGTCGGCGGGGGTCGTGAAGTAGCCGTTCTCCTCGCCCGCCTTGCGGTAGGTCTTGACGACACGGTCGATCAGCTGGCGCAGGCTCGTCTCGCGCACCTCGGTGCCGAGCGCGCCACGGAAGTACTTCGTCGCGACGATCGTGGAGGCGTTGACACTCCAGGTCGACGGGAACTCCACGCCGCGCTGCTCGAAGACGGTCTCGCCGGTCCTCCAGTTGGTCTGGACGACGTCGCGCCGCTCCCAGGTCACTGCGTCGTACGGGTGAACGCCCGGGGTCGTATAGACACGGTCGATGGTGAGCCCGCTGCTCTTGTTGTTGCGGGCCCGCGACTTGGTGGTCGTCTCGGTCATGGTCGCCTCTCTAGCCTTGCCGTGTTCGTGGGATGAGTCTTGTTCTGGGGTCTGACAGTTTGGCCGGGTCAGACCGGCTGCAGCCCGCCGCGGAGGTCCGCGATGGCCTGCTCGAAGTCGTCGACTGATTCGTAGTGGCGGTAGACCGACGCGAAGCGCAGGTACGCGACCGCGTCGAGCTCCTTGAGTGGCTGCAGGATCGCCAGCCCCACGTCCTCGGCGTTGATCTCGGCCTGGCCGGAGGAACGCAACGCGTCCTCGACCTTCTGACCCAGTCGTGCCAGGTCGTCCTCGGTCACCGGACGGCCCTTGCACGCCTTCCGTACCCCGACGATGACCTTGTCACGCGCGAAGGGCTCGACCACGCCTGACCGCTTCACGACGACGAGCTGCGTCTGCTCGACCGTGGTGAACCGCCGCTCGCAGGCCGGGCACTGGCGTCGACGCCGGATGCTCCCGCCGTCCTCGGACACACGGGAGTCGAGGACGCGCGAGTCTGTGTGCTTGCAGTACGGGCAGTACACGGCCGAATCTCCTCCCCCGGTGGCTGGTGCGTGTGGGTGCATTGCTTGTGGCTCGCCTTGTGTTGGCTCGCCTTACTTGTGGACAATCCTGGGGATGAAGTGCCTCGTCCTGTGGATGAGTACCTCTACACCTGGGATAACTACATGTCTGTAACCACTAGATGTAGTGATTCTGCCTCGTGGTCGACCACAAGTCAATGTTGGGATCCAGGCGTGTCGCGCGGGTTCGTCAGCCGAGATGCAGCAGGTTGCGCGCCAGCACGTACAGCACGGAGACCACCACGAACGCGCCGAACCAGTGGCGGCTCCAGGACACCGGCAGCCATCGCCGCGACGGGCCGTGCGGTGCCTTGACGAGCTCGACCAGCCAGCCGACTGTACGGATCCCGAGGAGTACGCCCACGACCAGCACCAGGGGGTTCGCGGCCCATGCTCCGACGATGTCACCGTGCAGCAGGGAGGCGGCGAGGTGGGTACCGCCGCAGAAGGGACACAACCACCCGGTGAGCGCGCGGAACGGGCAGGGAAGCCCCCATCCGGTGACGGAATAGACCCCGCCGATGGCGACGCCCGCGATCGCGATCGATCCCAGCCCGAAAAGTGCTTGCCGGGGTGAGATTCCGTTGTCGTTGCTCCAGTCCGTGGCCATGGCGATGTACTACAGTAACGGCCAATGGCACTGTGGCGATGCCTCAAAGGCCAACCACGTTCACCGGGGTGCCACGACCGTCCTCGAGAGGATCTTCTTGTGAGCAACCAGAACTGGAACGACCCGGCCGGCACCCCTCCGAACCCGCCACAGCCCCCG
>JAYUEA010000037.1:0-2626 GCA_043739465.1 Propionibacteriaceae bacterium | reverse complement strand
TCTACGCCGCGTTCGACCACGAGGAGGTCGGCTCCAGCACGAGATCGGGCGCGTCCGGGCCCTTCCTCGCCGACGTGCTGCGACGCCTGACCGAGGGTCTCGGACTCGGCGAGACCGACCACCTGCGCGCCCTCGCCGCGTCCAGCTGTATCTCCGCCGACGCTGGCCACGCGGTGCACCCCAACTACCCCGAGCACCACGACCCGGGCAACCGTCCGCTGCCGAACCGCGGGCCGCTGCTGAAGCTCAACGCATCGCAGCGGTACGCGTCGGACGCGGTCGGGACGTCGCTCTGGTACCGGTCCTGCGCCGCCGCCGGTGTGCCCACCCAGGAGTTCGTCTCCAACAACGCCGTGCCGTGTGGGAGCACGATCGGCCCGCTCACGGCGACCCGCTTGGGCATCGTCACCGTCGACGTCGGCATCCCGCTGCTGAGCATGCACTCGGCGCGCGAGCTGTGCGGCGTCGAGGACCCGGGCTTCCTGGCGCGGGCGCTCACCGCCTACTGGGCAGGTGCCTGATGGAGCCCTGCTACCCCGGCGCGGCCCCCGAGCCGAAGCTGATGCTCCTGGACTTCCTCGAGGCACGGCGACAGTCCGTACTCGGCCTCGTGGCAGCTATGCCGTACGAGACCATGACGCGCACCGTGCTTCCATCCGGCTGGACCCCGTTGGGCATGTTGGCGCACCTGGTGTTCATGGAGCGCCGCTGGCTGGTGTGGGGTTCGCCGGTGAGGTCGTCCGCAAGCCGAAGGCCGACCGCGACGCGCGCGGCGTCTTCCAGGTGCCGCGCCGGGATGGGCTACCTCGAGCTGTCAGCCCTGCACGCGATCGCGACCAGGAAGCCTGAGTCAGTGGTGAACGGGTGGAGCTCCCAGGTCGACAGGGCCAGGGCGAGCGTGAGGCCGGCGGTCGCGAGGTCGGCGAAGAAGTCCTCGAAGGCGTAGCCACGGCCAGCGCCGAATCCGACGACGAGGCGACCCTCGGGAGCCAGGTGGTCGTTCAACCGGCGCAGGACGTCGACCCGCGTGCTCGGTGCGAGGAAGCCCATGACGTTGCCGGCTGCGAAGATGAGATCGAACGGCTCTTCGACGCCGACAGCAGGCAGGTCGAGCAGGGCGAGGTCCGCGACATACCACTCCGCGCCGGCGAACTCCGCCTTCGCGTAGTCGATGAGCGCGGGGTCGACGTCGACGCCGACGACGGTGTGGCCCAGTTCCGCGAGCCGCCCTCCCACGCGTCCCGTACCGCAGCCTGCGTCCAGGATCCGCGAGCCGCGCGCGGCCATGGCGTCGAGCATTCGCGCCTCGCCGTTCAGGTCGTGGCCCTCGGCCGCCATGCGTCGCCAACGGGCGGCGTAGCGGTGAGAGTGCTCCGGGTCGGCGGCGATCGTACGGGTCCATGCGCTGGGTTCAACCACAAGGGCAGATGCTAGTTCAGACTCTCTTGCGCGCGCTGATCCGGATCGTGATCGTGCCGTCGACCGCGACGACGCCGTCGCGACGTACAGCCTGGACATGTACGGGGATGTCGCCGTCCTCCCACTCGACATGGTCCGTGTCGGCGATGCACCGCAGGTCGGTCGTGGACTTCGCGGTGTACCGGACTGTCATTCCCACCGGGATCCAGCGCTTGTCCGCGGGGCACGTGGCCTCGGCGAGCAGCCCCATGGCCGCCTCGAGCCCGTTCACGGCGGCGATCGCGTGCAGCGTGCCGATGTGGTTTTTGACGGCCCAGCGGAGAGGTATGACGACCTCAGCGTGGTGAGGGCGCATGTCGAGCACCTGGGGTCGTACCGTCCAGAAGTAGGGCGCCTTGAACGCATACAGCAGGGAGAACAGCCGGCGGCCGAGTGGGTACGTGACGAGCCGCCTGTACGTCTCGTACGTCCTCATCATGCGCAGAGCCTGTCGCCTGGCCGCGGTCTCGGCAAGACCCGACGCTCACGGACCCGTAGGCTGTCGGACCGTGGCTCTCACTATCGGCATCGTCGGCATGCCCAACGCAGGCAAGTCGACGCTCTTCAACGCGCTGACCCAGAACGACGTGCTCGCCGCGAACTACCCGTTCGCGACGATCGAACCGAACACGGGGATCGTCGGCGTTCCCGACCCGCGGCTTCGCGTGCTGTCCGACCTGTCCAAGTCGGAGAAGATCGTGCCCGCGACGGTGACCTTCGTGGACATCGCCGGCATCGTGAAGGGCGCCAGCCAGGGCGAAGGGATGGGCAACGCGTTCCTCTCGAACATCCGTGAGGCCGACGCGATCTGCCAGGTGACAAGGGTGTTCACCGATCCCGACGTCACGCATGTCGACGGCAAGGTCGATCCCGGCAGTGACATCGAGACGATCACCACCGAGCTCGTGCTCGCGGACATGCAGACGCTCGAGAAGGCGCTGCCGAGGGTCGAGAAGGACGCGCGCATCCGCAAGGAGGCGGTGCCGAAGCTGCAGGCGATGCTCGAGGCGCAGGAGATCCTGAACTCTGGTCAAGGCGTGTTCCAGGCGGGCCTCGACATGACGCTGCTGCGCGACCTGTTCCTGCTCACGGCCAAGCCGTACCTGTACGTGTTCAACATGGACGCCGGAGAGCTGGCCGACGAGGTTCTGAAGGCGAAGCTCCGCGG
>JAYUEA010000036.1:0-7904 GCA_043739465.1 Propionibacteriaceae bacterium | reverse complement strand
AGCGACGCCGCCCTCGCCGCGCGAGGAACCAGCTGGATCGACTGGAACTGCATGACCGGCGACGCCGACCGGCACCGGACGTACAACGGCGACCAGGGCCTTCAGATGGTGAGCGAGACGCTGGCGAGAGCCGGTAACCCCAGCGCGGCGGTCATGCTCAGCCACGACAGATCCGGCGGCTACGTCTCGCTGCAGTCGCTGCCGCGCCTGGTGCAGTTCTTCAGCGACCGCGGCTACGGCTTCGGCGTCATCGGCTGAGAAGACCCACGACCGCGGAGTCCAGCCTAGAGGCCCGTTAGTTAGCGCGTACTTCCTCGGCTGGCACTGGGGAGTACACCAGCTGCGTGGCCGCCCCGGTCATGAGCGTGAGGAAGACCACGCGACATGCTGGGGTACGAGCTCGCCCGGCACGTCTGCTTCAGACTGCGCACGCCTCACCAGGCGGGCCACGAGGCCGCGCATCTCGGCGTCGCCGCCGGGGACCGACTTCGCGATCGCCGCCTCGAAGGCTGCACGTTCGGCGAAGGCAGCGCCACACAGAGTGGCCTGCCGCTGCGGCTGGTCGACGGGCGGCACGGCCATGGCCAGCTCGACAAACCTCCACAATTTCCAGCAGCCAGAACGGTGTCATCAGAGCCGGTGTTACGAGTCTTTGTACGCCTCTGAGGGGCCTGGTTCGAACCTATGCCCCGAAACGTAGCGATCGGTGTTCCATGACAACTCATCGTGGGAATTCGTCAGCTCAAGCGGAAGTGAACTCCAGCATCCGGGTCGACCAGTAATTCCTGCGACGCCGCGATGTCGTCGGTGACCAAAGGGGCGTCCACCGCGACTCCGCGCTTGACCAGCCCCAGCGCGATCGGGCCGAGCTCGTGATGGCGTGCGGAGCTTCCGACGCGTCCGACGGCCTTGCCATCGGCGACCAGATCGGCGCCCAGCGCCGGGAGCGTGGACATCGAACCGTCGAGGTGGAGCCGTACGAGTCGGCGGGGCGGACGGCCGAGGTTCCACACGCGCGCCACGGTCTCCTGGCCCCGGTAGCAGCCCTTGTCGAGCGCCACAGCAGCCGACGGGACGCCGAGCTCGTTCGGGATCGTACGGTCGTCGGTGTCGATGCCGATCCGGACGACGCCGGCCTCGATGCGGTGCGCCTCGTACGCCCAGGTGCCGACCGGCGTGCCGGTGGTCATCAGCCCGGGCACCTCGTCACGGGGCACGAATGTCTCGTAGCCGCCCAGCGAGTCGGCTCCGACTCGGTGAAGGCCGTCGCCCGTCGGCGTGCCCGGCCGCCACACGAGCCCGTACTCGTCACGCAGGGTCACCTCGACGCGCATCATGAACCGCATCGAGTCGAGCCAGGCGACGAGGTCGGTGCCGCGACCGGGTTCGGTCCACGCCCAGTAGGTCTCGCCGTCGTCGACCCCGTACATCACGTGCTCGATGTGGCCCTTGGGGCTGAGGATGTAGGCGGTGTTGCCCAGGCCAGGCGCGAGGTCGTCGAAGACCTGGCTGGTCAGCGAGTGCAGCCAGCGGAGTCGGTCGGAGCCCGAGACGGTGACGATGTCCCGGTGCGACAGGTCGACGACCGCCGTGCCGGCGTCGATCGCTCGGCCTTCCGCTGTGGGGTTGCCGTAGTGCCAGGCGACGCCGGCGTCCGGGCCCTCGGTCGCGAGGACCGTCACGTGACCTTCTGCAGACGGGCCCAGAGGTACGGCTGCAGCTCCACGTCGGTGGTCGCCCGGTCGAACGTCCACATGAGGTCGGACTCGACGTTGCCGTACAGGCGATGCCCGCCGGTGTACTCGAGCGGCGCGCTGATGGGTCGTACGACTGCGTCGGTGCGCAGCTCGATCTTGCCGCCGGTGATACGACCCTCCCAAAGTTCCGCGTAGCCGTCCGGGTGGGCCAGCGAGACCTCGACCGATCCGTCGGGCTGCGGCCTCCAGAACCCGGTCTCCATGCCGAGCGGCTTCACGGCAGTGCCGTCCTCGCCGAGCTCGTACGTCTGCATCAGGTAGTGGAGGAACGCCCCACCGTTCTCGACGAAGTCGATCTGGCAGCCGTAGGTGAAGTCGCCGGTGTCGGGCCACTGCCCGTGACCCGTCCCTTGCCACCGGCCGATCAGCCACGCGACCCCGACGAGGTTCGGGCTCAGATCGCTGCGGATCTCGAACGCCATGTCACTCCTTGTCGTCACGGGCGGCGCGCAGGATCTGCACCAGCACGAGGATCGCGACCACACCGATCAGGGCGGTCGCGACGATCAGCACCCAGGGTTCCGCCGACGCCACCCGGGCAGTCTATGCGGTCACCTGTAAGGGCTTGTCCGCTCCCTGAGCCGGGCCGCGAAGCTGCACGAGTCGAAGGGTCAACCAGCACCACCCCTTCGACAGGCTCAGGGACCGACAAGTTCAGGGACAGACAGGCTCAGGGATTGACGAGCTTCGATGGAATCACTGGTGTGTGGGGGCGTCGTCCACAGTGATGTAGCGGCCATGTACGTGCACCAGCGGGTCGATGGCGGCCAGCTGCACGTGCTCGACGCGGGCCGTGACCTCGAGCGACCACCCCACGGGCCTGAGGTCGGTGACCTTCGCGCCCAGCCACGGGGCCCCCTCGATCGCCGGTCCCCAGTCGGTCTGCGTCCAGCTACCTAGGCGGAACCGGCCGCCGGGCGCGGGCGCGAGCCCGGCGAACGCCTCCGCGAGGTACATGTCGTCGGATCCCAGGACCGACACCGTGATCGTCGTGCCGTGCTCGAGCGCCGACCCCACGTCGCTGTCCGGATCGATGAGGGCCACGAGCTGCCCGGGCTCGCCCGGCGCCAGGAGGAACGACGAGACCGTGAGCCCTGCGCGTGACGCCGCGCTCCCCGTCGCCACCACGGTCACCGCCGCCGGCAGTCTCCCGCGGAACTGACGCAGGGCGTCCCGCGAAGCCGGCGGGTCGGCGAACGGGTGCTCATCATGGATCGTCACACTCGACAACCTAGGCGCGAAAGTGTCGCGAGGTGCCGTCCATTACGGTTCGTACGTGCGAGTGGTGGTGCAGCGGGCGTCGACGGCAGCGATCACGGTGGACGGCGAGGTGGTCGGGCGACTGCCGCGACCGGGTCTTGTCGTCCTGGTCGGAGTCACCCACGACGACACCACGACCACTGCCTCAGCCCTGGCCGACAAGGTCTGGAGGCTGCGGATCCTCGACGGCGAGCGGTCGTGCGCCGACGATCTGGCCCCATTGCTGGTCATCAGCCAGTTCACGCTCTACGCCGACACCCGCAAGGGCCGTCGCCCATCGTGGAACAACGCCGCGCCGGGCCCTGTCGCCGAGCCTTTGGTCGACGCGTTCGCCGATGCGCTGCGGGTGCTCGGGGCGCACGTCGAGACCGGTCGTTTCGGCGCGCAGATGGAGGTCCGCCTGGTCAACGACGGCCCAGTGACCCTGGTGATCGACTCCTGATCCGTACGCCCTCGTGAGCAGGGTTTGTGGTCGCGCGCCCTAGTCTCAGTCGGAGGGACTAGAGTCCAGGCAGGCGCAGTGTCGTGCGTCCATGAGGCGGCGCGACACGATGGATGTGTCGAATCCGTGGTTCCGCCGGACGAGGGGGAGGGGACGCGCGTGTCGAGCGTGCTGCTCATCACTCCGCGATCCGGTCAAGCCCCGTTGCCGGAGCTCTCGCTCCTCGCGCACAACGTCACGGTCCTCGCGCCCGCCGACCAGATGCTCACAGAGTCAGCCTCCAGCGACGCCATCATCATCGACGCTCGCGACGACCTCGTAGCCGCACGCTCCGTCTGCCAGACCTTTGTGAGCGCGGGGATCATCGTGCCGCGACTAGCCGTCCTGCCACCCGGCGGGCTCGCCGTCATCACCGTCGACTGGGGCTGTGCCGACTTCATCCTCGAGGGTGCCGGACCGGCCGAGTACGAGGCGCGGTTGCGCCTGATGACGACCGCGCAGGCATCCGGGCCCGAGACGATCAGCGGCGGTGGCATCGTGATCGACGAGGCCGCGTACTCGGTGACGCTCGAAGAGCGCGTCCTCGACCTCACCTACACGGAGTTCGAGCTGCTCAAGTACCTGGTGCAGCACCCAGGCCGCGTCTTCTCCCGCGAGCACCTGCTGGCCGAGGTCTGGGGCTACGACTACTACGGCGGTACGCGCACGGTCGACGTGCACGTGCGACGCCTCCGCTCCAAGCTCGGCACCGAGCACGAGAGCCTCATCTCCACCGTGCGCAACGTCGGCTACAGGTTCTCCGCCGGCCGCTGACCCTTCGCGCTCAGCTGCCGCGCACAACCTTTAGGGCTCCCGCACAACCCCTGTGACCACCATCTGCAACACAAGGGCTGTGCTCGTCACCCGACTGCCGTGCGCACAACCCTTTGGTCTCCCCCACAACCCCTGTGACCACCATCTGCGACACAAGGGTTGTGCGCATCACCCACCGAGGCGTAGTCGGCCGCCATCGCGCCGCCCAGCGAGTGTCCGCCGATGACCACGGGTACGTTCCCGACGTGGCCGATGATCGCGTCGGCGCGGTCGATGCCCGTCACGGCCAGGTCGAACGGCATCACCGGGATCCAAGTCTCGGCGCCGTACGCGGACAAAGCCCGACCGAGCCACTCGTACGCCTGCGGCCGTACCAACCCTCCCGGGTAGAAGACGAGCACCACCGTCCGTGGGCCCGTCGCGGCCACGTGGATGACCTGCCCGCCGACGTCCTCGAGCGTCACCGCCACGGTCGCGCCGGCCGCGTCAGTGACCGCGTCCTGACCGATCACGAGGGGTGGTCGGACGAGTACGGACTGGCCCACGCCGATCCCGTACGCGGCAAGCGCCATCACCACGATGCCCACGATCGTCGCGATCCGTCGCCGCCTGCGCGGCCGTAGCGCCTGCTCCGTCTGCTTCACGAGCGCATTCTGACGCATGAACGATCGGGGAATGGCCAGAAGGGACACCGCTGCGCAGGACCGCGATCGCGGTTACGCTCGTCCTGTGGCCGACCCCGTGATCGAACGTCGCGCGTCCCTCGACGCGGAGTCCATCGCGGCTGTGCACGCACTGATAGGCGTCATCACGGACACCGACCAGATCGCCCCGTTCAACGAGGCGGCCATCATCGCGCTCCATCACGGCGACGTCGCTCACTACGTGGTGGCACTCGGTGGGAAGTTCCTGGGCTACGCGCAGCACGACCCGCACACGGACACGGCCCAGGTCTGCGTCCATCCTGGCGCCCGCGACCGTGGCTTCGGCTCGGCGCTGGTCGAGGCCGTCACGACCGACCACCCGACCAGCAGTCTCTGGGCGTTCGGCAACCACCGCGAGGCCCAGGTCATCGCCGAGCGGATCGGCTACCGCAAGGTCCGCGAGCTGCTCATCATGGAGCGCCCGCTGACGCTCGACGAGGCCCGCGCGCCGCTGCCCGCCGGCGTGTCCGTCCGCAGTTTCCAGCCCGATGACGAGGGTGCCGTGATCGCCATCAACGGCGCCGCGTTCGCCGATCATCCGGAGCAGGGCGCCATGGACCACGCGGACTTCCAAGAGCGCACGGAGCAGCCCTGGTACGACGCCGCGGACCTGCTCGTCGCGGTCGACCGCGACGGCACGATCCTCGGCTTCCACTGGACGAAACGCCACAGCGAACGACTGGGCGAGGTGTACGTGATCGCGACCGCTCCCGACGCCTCCGGGTACGGGTTGGGCGGGGCGCTGCTCACCGCAGGCCTGGCACACCTCGCGGCAACCGGCTGCAAGCGTGTCATCTTGTACGTGGAGCCCGACAACGCCGCCGTACGGCTCTATCGTCGTCATGGGTTCGTCGTCGCCGGATCAGACGTCGTCTACGCACCACCAGAGAGGCTTCTTTCATGAACAACGTGTGGCGGCCGGCGTACGCCGGCCCGGCGAGCGCAGAGCCGGAGACGCCCGTGTCCCCCGATCTCCAGGCGGAGAGCGAGGTGTCGCCCATGACGCCGGTGGATCCAGTGCAGGACGAGGCCCTCCCTGGTGGCCGCTACTCCGACCGCGAGCTCAGCTGGCTCGCGTTCAACAAGCGCGTGCTCGAGCTCGCCATGGACCAGGACCGCGTTCCGCTGCTGGAGCGCGCGAAGTTCCTCGCAATCTTCTCGTCGAACCTGGACGAGTTCTTCATGGTCCGCGTCGCCGGCCTCAAGCGCCGCATCGCGGCAGGCCTGGCCACTCCGAGCGCGTCCGGGATGATGCCGCGGGAGCTGCACGACGCGATCCTCGCTCGCACGCACGAGCTCGTCGACGAGCAGTCCCGGGTCTTCGGCGACGTCGTGCGACCGCAGCTCGCGGCCGAGGGAGTGAAGATCCTCCGCTGGTCCGAGCTCACCGATGGCGAGAAGACCCCGCTGACCCAGCTGTTCCACGACCGGATCCTGCCAGTGCTCACGCCGCTGGCAGTCGACCCGTCGCACCCCTTCCCGTACATCTCGGGCCTCTCGATCAACCTCGCTGTACAGCTGCGTCACCCGGTGACCGGGTCGCTGTCGTTCGCACGGGTGAAGGTGCCGAACATCCTGTCGCGCTTCCTGCGGCTGACCGGGGACCGGTTCGTGCCGCTCGAGGACGTCATCGCCAGCCACCTCGACGCGCTGTTCACGGGCATGCACATCGTCGCCTGGACCACCTTCCGCGTCACCCGCAACGAGGACGTCGAGGTCGAGGAGGACGACGCCGAGAGCATCCTGTTCGCGCTCGAGAAGGAATTGCTGCGCAGCAAGGTGGGCCGACCGCCCGTACGGCTCGAGGTCGAGGACGACATCAACGAGGACATCCTCGAGCTGCTCAGGCGCGAGCTCGACGTGTCGACGAAGGAGGTCTTCCGGCTACCGGCGCCGCTCGACCTGCGAGGTCTGTTCTCGCTCGCCGACGTCGACCGCGAGGCGCTGCTCTACCCCGCGTTCCTCCCGCTGACCAACCCCCACCTGGCTGAGGTGGAGACCGCGCAGGCCGCCGACCTGTTCAGCGCGCTCAAGCGTCGCGACGTGCTCCTGCACCACCCGTACGACTCGTTCGCGACCTCCGTCCAGCGCTTCATCGATCAGGCCGCGGCCGACCCGAAGGTGCTGGCGATCAAGCAGACCCTGTACCGGACCTCGGGCGACTCCCCGATCGTCGACGCTCTCATCGAGGCGGCGCAGGCAGGCAAACAGGTGCTGGCGCTGGTCGAGATCAAGGCGCGCTTCGACGAGCAGGCGAACATCGCGTGGGCCCGCAAGCTGGAGAAGGCCGGCGTGCACGTCGTGTACGGGATGGTCGGCCTCAAGACCCACTGCAAGCTGTCGCTGGTCGTACGCGACGAGGGCGACCAGCTGCGGCGCTACGCCCACATCGGCACGGGCAACTACAACCCCAAGACTGCCCGCCTGTACGAGGACATGGGCCTGCTCACGTCGAACGCGGTGATCACCGAGGACGTGGCTCGCCTGTTCAACCACCTGTCCGGCATCACGCAGGAGATCAACTACCGGCGGCTGCTGGTCGCCCCTCTCGGCGTCCGCAAGGGCCTCATCGAGATGATCGACTCCGAGATCGCCAACCACCGGGCGGGGATCCCGGCCGGTGTCCGGATCAAGGTGAACTCGATCGTCGACGAGCAGGTGATCGACGCGCTGTACCGGGCGTCGAACGCCGGTGTACCCGTCGACCTGTGGGTACGCGGCATCTGCGGTCTCAAGGCCGGCGTGCCGGGGCTGAGCGAGAACCTGCGCGTGCGCAGCATCCTTGGCCGGTTCCTCGAGCACAGCCGCCTGTTCTGGTTCGCCAACAACGGCAAGGCCCACGTCGGCATCGGGTCCAGTGACCTGATGCACCGCAACCTCGACCGCCGCGTCGAGGTGCTCGTACAGCTCACCAACGAGCCGCACATA
>JAYUEA010000035.1:0-2631 GCA_043739465.1 Propionibacteriaceae bacterium | reverse complement strand
CCGATGACCATCCTCGACGCCCATCGGGTCGTCACCGCCTTGTGGGTCGACGGCGTCGCCCAGGTCGGCATCGTGTCCGGCGGGACATTCACCGCGTTGCCGATGACGTTCGCTGACATCGAGCTGGGCGGTTCGGGGTCACGGTCGGTCGCCAGGGTCGGCTATCCGGACGCGCCGCGGGAGCTCGTCGTCATCGACTGGGACTCGCTCGCGATCACCACGCTGCGCCGCAGCTCGGAGACCACCCTCGCGTACGTCTCCCGCGGCGAGCAGCTCACGTGGGACGGGCCGGACGGTCCTGTACACGCCTGGTGGTACCCGCCGACCAACCCCGGCGCCATCGCCCCCGAGGGTGATCTCCCGCCGGTGCTCGTACGGTCCCACGGCGGCCCGACCTCGTACTCGCCCTCAGTCTTCGGGCTCGACGACCAGTTCTGGACCAGCCGCGGAATCGGCGTCCTCGACGTCAACTACGGGGGTTCCACCTGCTTCGGGCGCGCCTACCGCAACCGGCTCTACGGCACCTGGGGCGTCACGGACGTCAACGACTGCATCTCGGCCGTACATGTCGTCGTCGAGCGCGGCCTCGCCGACCCCGCCCGCATCGCGATCATGGGCGGCTCGGCCGGCGGCTACACGACACTGCAGGCGCTCGTCACGAGCGACGTCTTCGCCGCCGGCCTGTCCGACTACGGCATCGGCGACCTGACGACCCTGGCCACGGACACGCACAAGTTCGAGGCTCGTTACCTCGACCGGATCGTCGCGCCGTGGCCCGAAGGAAGGGCCGTGTACGAGGAGCGCTCCCCCATCAACCACCTCGACCGTCTCAGCTCGCCGATGCTGCTGCAGCAAGGCCTCGACGACCGCGTCGTGCCGCCCGACCAGGCCCGCGAGATGGCCGCCGCAGTCGCCGCGAAGGGCCTACCCGTGGCGCTGGTCATGTACGAGGGCGAGGGCCACGGCTTCCGCCGCGCCGAGACCATCACCGCGTCGCTGAACGCGAAGCTGTCGTTCCTGGGCCAGGTCTTCGGTTTCGAGCCGGCCGGTGACGTAGGAGTCCTGGCCATCGAGAACCTTCCCGCGGACACGGCAGTCTCCGGAGCCGGTCCTCGCTAGTGGGGCGTTAGCTTGATTCGTTTGCGGTTGGCGTGGTCCGGGTGCGTGCATCGCTAGGCGCCGGAGCGGAGCCATACCGGATCGTACGACGAGATTCGGCAACGCCGCGAGGTGCGTGCCAGGGGCGCGCCAAGCGTCAACGAATCAAGCTAACGGTCCACTAAAGTTGCCCGCATGGCAGCCACCACCTCACGGTCCCTCGTCGTCCTTCGCCTTGCCGCTGCGCTGAGCGTCCTGATCGGCCTGGTTCAGGCGGTCCTCGGGTTCTCCGGCCTGTCCAGCATCCTCGCGGCGCCCGGCGACGAAGAAGCCGGCGCCTCGTTCATCGATCCGCACGGCATCCTCGGATACAGCAACCTCCTGGTCATGATCGTGGCCGCGGTGGCCGCCCTGCTCTGGTACCGCAAGGGCGGCAGCAAAGGACTCATGATGCACGCGTTCGGCATGGTCGTGATCTTCCTCGCGCAGGTCGGCCTCGCCCAGGCCAAGGTCATGTGGGTGCACGTCGTCATCGGAGTCCTCGCCGTGCTCGGCAGCATCGCGCTCGCCGTGCTCGCCTACCGGAAGTCTGGCGGCACCGAGTAGTCCCGCGGCCCGAACAGGGCCGACCCGATCCGCACGCACGTCGCGCCGCGAGCGATCGCCATCGCGAAGTCACCGGACATGCCCATGCTGAGCTCGTCCCAGCCGGCGCCGTCGAGCGACCGCAGCTGCTCCTGTACGGCCACGAGCCGGTCGAAGCACGCTCCCACCTGCTCCTCGTCGGGCGACGGCAGGGCGATCGTCATCAAACCGCGCGGTTGCAGCCGCAGGTAGCGTCGCAAGCCCACCGCGAACTCCGGTACGTCGCTCGGCGCGAGGCCCGACTTTGACTCCTCGCCGGACGTGTTGACCTGTACCAGCACGTCGAGCGTGCGGCCGACCTCCTCGAGTCGCCGGTCCAGCTCGGCCGCCAGCTCCAGCGAGTCGAGCGACTGCAGCTCGTCAGCCAGCGCGACCACGAGAGCCGCCTTGTTGCGTTGTACGTGCCCGATCACCGACCAGCGGACGTCCAGGTCCTCGAGCTCCAAGGCCTTGTCGCGCAGCTCCTGGAGCCGGTTCTCGCCGAACCAGCGACAACCGGCCGCGTACGCCTCTCGTACCGTCTCGGCAGGTCGGGTCTTCGACACGGCGACCAGACGTACGGTCTCGGGAGACCGGCCCGCATCCCGGCAGGCGTCAGCGATCTGCGTCTGGACCGCTGCCAGCCGTTCCGCGAATCCGGTCACGGCCAGCGGGCTCCCAGCGAGATCGCCGCGATGGCCGCGAGGATCCCGAACAGGGTGGCGACCCCGGCCCACTGCTCCGTGATCTCCGCCTCGACCTTCTCGTAGCCGATCTGGCGGGCGATGGTGTCGTACACCTGCTTGAGCTCGTCCGCGGACGCCGCCGAGAACTTCTTGCCCCCGGAGTTGTCGGCGACCTTCTGTAGTTCCGCGTGGTTGACCGGCACGAGCTGCTTCTGGCCGCGCG
>JAYUEA010000034.1:0-2632 GCA_043739465.1 Propionibacteriaceae bacterium | reverse complement strand
CACCCGCCATCGCCCGGACGGTCAACGGCACGAGGTATGGCGCGTTGGTCGCCCCGCGATGCGGGGCGGGGGTGAGAAACGGCGCGTCCGTCTCGACCAGCAGGTTGTCCATCGGCGTGACCGAGAGCGCGTTGCGCAGGTCCCTGGCGTTCTTGAACGTGACGGTCCCGGAGAAGGACAGGAAGTAGCCCCGCTCGACGCACTCGCGTGCCATCGCGATGTTGCCGGAGAAGCAGTGCAGCACCGTGTGCACAGGCGCCCCCTCCTCCGCCAGAATCCGCAGCACGTCCTCGTGGGCGTCGCGGTCGTGGACCTGCAACGCCTTGCCCGTGCGCTTGGCCAGGTCGATGTGCCGACGGAACGAATCCTGTTGTGCCGCCATACCTTCAGGACCGGTGCGGAAGTAGTCCAACCCCGTCTCGCCAATGACCCGGACCCTGGGGTGGGAGGCGAGCAGTTCGATCTCGGCCATGGCCGAGTCGAGCTCGCCGCGGTCGTGCAGCTTGGGCGCCTCGTTCGGATGGAGGGCTACGCCACCCAGCAGCGCGACATACCTGTCGATCACCTCGACGGTGTAACGCGCGCCCGGGAGGTCGCAGCCGATCTGGACCATGCGGGGCACCCCGACCGCCGTCGCGGCGTCGATCACCGCCTGGATGTCAGGAGGGTCTGTGCCGTCGCGGGACATGTCGAGGTGGGTGTGGTTGTCGACCACCGGGATCGGCAGAGCGTCCGGTGCCGGCGGCGGCCCAGCCCTTCCGGGGCCACTCACGCGGACTCGTCGCTGTCGGCTCGCGGTCTGAGACGCGCGAGCTCCTCATCGACCACCGACGGGTCGAGCTTGGTGAAGATCGGCGACGGCGCCGAGATCGGGGTGCCCACCGTGATCGGGCGCGACTCCCACCGCGGAGTGGCCGAGTAGTCACCGGTGATGATCGGGTAGCTATCGCCGCCGTCCAGATCCTCGACCTCCTCGATGCGCGGCATCGGTGCGATCTCGCCCCGGCCACCCATCGCCGCGTAGATCTGGTTGGAGCTGTGCGGCAGGAAGGGGCTCAGCATCGTCGTGCAGTCACTGACCGCCTGGGCGACCACATGCAGGATCGTCCCGAGCCGCTCACGCTCATCTTCGGCCTTGAGCTTGAACGGCGCCTGGTCGGTGACGTACTTGTTGACCTCGGCCACCACCCGCATGGCCTCGGCCAGGGCCTGCTTCTGCTTGTGGCGCTCGATCAGGGCGCCGACGGTCACGAAGCCCTCGCCCACGGTTGTCAGGAGAGCCACGTCGTCGGCGTTCAGCTCGGCCGCGGCCGGGATCTGGCCAAAGCGCGTGTGGATCATCGTGGCCGTGCGGTTGACCAGGTTGCCCCAGCCGGCGACAAGCTCACCGTTGGTGCGCTTGACGAACTCGGCCCAGGTGAAGTCGCTGTCCTGGTTCTCCGGACCGGCTGCCGCGATGAAGTAGCGCAGCGCATCCGGCTGGTAGCGCTCGAGGAAGTCGCGGACGTAGATCACCACGCCCCGGCTGGAGGAGAACTGCCTGCCCTCCATGGTGAGGAACTCGGAGCTGACCACCTCGGTCGGGAGCTGTAGCACGCCATACGGTCCGGGCTTGCCGCCCTTGTCACCCAGGCCGTCGTAGGCCAACAGCTCGGCCGGCCAGATCTGGGAGTGGAAGGTGATGTTGTCCTTGCCCATGAAGTAGTACGACAGCGCCTCGGGGTTGTTCCACCAGTCGCGCCAGGCCTCGGGGTCGCCAGTCCGGCGGGCCCACTCGATCGACGCGGACAGGTAGCCGATGACGGCGTCGAACCAGACATAGAGCCGTTTGGTGGGCTGCTCACGCCAGCCGTCCAGGGGGATCGGGATGCCCCAGTCGATGTCGCGGGTCATGGCGCGCGGCCTGATGTCCTTGAGGATGTTCTGGCTGAACCTGATGACGTTCGGGCGCCAGGTGCCCGACGCCTCGCGGCCGTCGAGCCACTCGCCGAGCGCGTCGGCCAGCGCCGGCAGGTCGAGGAAGAAGTGCTGGGTCTCGATGAACTCCGGGGTCTCGCCGTTGATCTTGCTGCGCGGGTTCAACAGGTCCGTCGCGTCGAGCTGGTTGCCGCAGTTGTCGCACTGGTCGCCGCGGGCGTCGGCGTAACCACAGATCGGGCAGGTGCCCTCGATGTAGCGGTCCGGCAGCGTGCGGCCGGTCGACGGGCTGATCGCGCCGTAGGTGGTCTGCTCGACCATGTAGCCGTTCTCGTGGACCGTCGTGAACATCTCCTGCACCACGGCGTAGTGGTTGCGGGTCGTCGTTCGGGTGAAGAGGTCATAGGACAGACCGAGCCCGGCGAGGTCCTCCACGATGATGCGGTTGTTCTTGTCCGCCAGCTCTTTGGCACCGACCCCCTCCCTGTCAGCCGCCACCAGGATCGGGGTGCCGTGCTCATCGGTGCCGCTCACCATCAGGACGTCGTGGCCCGCCATACGCATGTAACGGCTGAAAACGTCAGCGGGCACACCAAATCCGGCCACGTGGCCGATATGACGCGGGCCGTTTGCATACGGCCAGGCGACGGCAGACAAGACCTTGCTCATGGCCTGAATCCTAGGGGTCGACCAGGACGACAATTTCCCCGTGCAA
>JAYUEA010000033.1:0-2632 GCA_043739465.1 Propionibacteriaceae bacterium | reverse complement strand
ATAGGCGCGCACGTGCACTACCTCGTGATTCTCCTGATCTCTCACGTCGTAAGCGTTCTCGAGGCGTACGTGTTGCAGCGATGGCTCGTGTTCCGGGTCAGCGGGCGCTGGTGGCGGGATCTGGCGCGGTTCTGGTCGGTCTACCTGGTGGCGCTGGCGATCAACCTGGTGGCACTTCCGCTACTTGTCGAGATCGCGCACGTATCGGTTCTGCCAGCGCAGGCGATCGTCATGCTGGGTGTGGCGATGGGAACTTTCGTCGCGCATCGCAGTTTCACTTTCCGCCGTCCCCGCGAGCCTTCTGACCAGCCCAGTGCTGGGGCGATCGGCCGGGACCCGGGACGAAAGGCCCTGTTGGATACCTCCATGGAGCAGGATCGTGATGAAACCCGCGCGAGCCCTGCGCGCTCCCTGAGGAGACCGTCAGTGTCGAGCGGTGTTGCCGACTGCGAGCCGACATCCGAGGAGACTTCGTCGTGACGGACGTGGAGGGGCTGGCGCGAACCGCGCTCGTTGTGGGGGGATTCGGGGCTCTGGGAACGGCTATTGCTGCGCAGCTCGAGGCGGACGGAGCGCGTGTTCTGCGGACGTCGCGTAGTGCGCACGCGGATATGGCCGATGCGATCACGTTCGATGATGACGACGAGTTACACCGGCTGCCGGTGCTCCAGGCCGTCGTGTGGGCTCAGGGCGTCAACGTCAACGACCGGGCGGACACGCACGAGTTCGAGGACCTCTCGCGGATGTTCGAGATCAACGTTGCCCTCGTGGCGCGCCAGCTGCGTGCGCTCATCGCTGCGAAGCGTCTTGCTCGGGGCGCGCATCTGGTCGTCCTCAGCTCCATTTGGGAAGGCGTTGCGCGGCCCGGGAAGTTCTCGTACACGGTTTCGAAGGCTGCGGTCGGTGGGTTGGTGCGCGCCGCAGCTCTGGATCTGGCGCCGCAGGGCATCTTGGTGAACGCGGTCCTGCCGGGCGTCGTCGACACGCCGATGACCCGCACGATGCTCTCATCGGGGCAGATCGAGCAGGTGGAGTCTGCGACTGGGTTTCGCAGGATGGTCGTCCCCGAGGATGTCGCGAGCCTCGTCTGCTATCTGTGCTCAACCCACAACACAGGTGTGACTGGCCAGTCCATCGTCGTCGATCTGGGGTTCTCTGTTGGCCACCTTGTCTGAGTTCAGTGTGCGGTCCTCCTCCGGTGGTTACGACGTTCGAATTGGCCGGGGGGGCTTCGCCGCAGCCCTGTCGCGAAGTGATGACGTCGTGGTGATCGACGCCGCCCTGCGGCACATGGTCCCGGAGCGTTCTGCGCCCGTGCTCGCAGTTGAGGCGTCAGAGGACACCAAGACTCTTGCTGGTTGTGAACGCCTCATCCTGGTGCTGCGCGAGGCCGGTGTCCGCCGCGGTGACCATGTGCTCGCGGTGGGCGGCGGGGTGGTGCAAGACATTGCGACCTTCGTCACCGACGTCTACATGCGCGGGTTGGCATGGTCATACGTTCCAACCACATTGATGTCCATGGTCGACTCGTGCATCGGCGGCAAGAGCTCCATCAACGTCGGAGATGTCAAGAATCTGGTCGGCGGCATCTATCCGCCCGACGCCGTCATCGTCGACCCAGGCTTCCTCACCTCGTTGTCTCCCACCGCGATGGCGGCCGGCTTCTCCGAGGCTGTGAAGATCGCCTACTGCCGCGGCCCGGAGGCATTTGAGGGGTACCTCGAGCGGTATGACCAGTTCGACGTCGATCCGACCGCGCTGATCGAGCACGTGCTTCGAGCGAAGCGATGGTTCGTCGAGATCGACGAGCACGACCAGAAGGAACGAAGGCTCCTGAACTTTGGGCATACTTTTGGGCACGCCCTCGAGACGGCCGTGGATCACACCCTCAGCCATGGGCTCGCTGTCGCGGTTGGCGTGCTGTGTGCAATTCGGCACCCGGCGTCCGCTGCCGCACCCGACGTGGAGAGGCTCGAAGCGCACTGCCGTGACCTGCTCGCGTCGGCGCCTGGAGTCGCGGATGCCGTGGCGCAGTTCGACCTCCAGCGGTTCCAGCGGGCTTTCCGCTCTGACAAGAAACACGGGCCGTCGACCTTCAGACTCATCCTTCCCGCACCGCGCGGGGGAGTCGTGGAAGTAGAGACAGGCAACACGGCGGACGATTGGGGCGACGTCGAAAACGCAACCCGAAAGACCCTCGACTCTTTGAGCGGAAGGCCAGCATGAAGTACAGCGACCTGGCCATGAAGTGGCTTCGTGACATCGGATACACGCACTGCTTCTTCGTGGCAGGCGGTAACTCGATGCACCTGCTTGACGGCGCGCGGCGCACCATGACCTGCATCCCGGTCGTGCACGAGGTCGCCGCAGGTATCGCGGTCGAGTACTTCAACGAGCAGGCTTCCTCCACGGGAAGTCAGGAGCGCGCCTTTGCGCTCGTCACTGCTGGCCCCGGCGTCACGAACATCGTCACTGCGTTCGCCGGAGCCTATCTGGAGAGCCGTGAGCTCCTCGTGATCGGCGGTCAGGTCAAGTCGACGGACCTCGCGCATTCCGGACTGCGGCAGCGCGGCATCCAGGAGATCGACGGCATCGCGCTCTTGCGCCCGGTTTCAGTGGCCGCGGAGCGTAT
>JAYUEA010000032.1:0-2637 GCA_043739465.1 Propionibacteriaceae bacterium | reverse complement strand
GGAAGAAGATCGACTGACGCCAGGCCGGGCCGCCGGGCTCGGTCATGATCGGCGCGATGACGTTGACGAGCTGGGCGAGCGCGGCGCTGCGCACCCGGTCGCTGTGCTTGAGCAGCGAGATCAGCAGGTTGCCGACGACGACCGCGTCGAGCACTGAGTACTTGTCCTCGAGCAGGCGCGGCGCGACCGGCCAGTTGTCGATCCCGCTGATCTTGTCCTCGTCCTCGAACCTGGTCTGGTACCAGACGTTCCACTCGTCGAACGAGATGGCGATGCGCTTGCTGCTCTGGCGTACAGCCGCGACGTGGTCGGCCGTCGCGACGACCGACTCGATGAAGCGGTCCATGTTGACCGCCGAGGCGAGGAAGTCGCCCGCGTCGCCGTCTCGCTCCTGGTAGTAGGCGTGGCATGAGATGAAGTCGACGTCGTCGTACGTGTGGCCCAGCACGACCCGCTCCCACTCGCCGAACGTCGGCATCTGCGCGTTCGACGAGCCGCACACGACGAGCTCGAGGTCGGGGTCGACCTGCCGCAGGGCCTTGGCCGTCTGGGAAGCGAGCGTGCCGTACGCATCCGCGTCGCGGTGCCCCAGCTGCCAGGGGCCGTCCATCTCGTTGCCCAGGCACCACATCCGGATGTCGAACGGTTCCGTACGACCGTTCGCGACCCGCGCATCGCTCAGGGTCGTACCGCCGCGGATGTTCGCGTACTCGATCAGGTCCAGCGCCTCGGCCGTCCCGCGGGTGCCGAGGTTGATCGCCAGCATCGGCTCGCCGCCGACCTGCTCCAGCCACTCCATGAACTCGTGGAGGCCGAAGTCGTTGGTCTCCGTGGAGTGCCACGCCAGATCGAGCCGGCGCGGGCGCTGCTCGCGGGGCCCCACGCCGTCCTCCCAGGAGTAGCCGGACACGAAGTTCCCGCCCGGGTAGCGGATCGTGCTCACGCCCAGCTCTCGTACCAGCTCGACCACGTCCTGCCGGAAGCCGAACTCGTCAGAGGACTCGTGCCCGGGTTCGTACAACCCGTCATACACGCACCGTCCCAGGTGCTCGACGAGTGCCCCGAACAGACGCCTGGAGACCGTGCCGATCTCGAGTCGCGGGTCGACGGTGAGGCGTGCAGAGAACATCAGCGTTCCGTTCGTGAGCAGGGGATCCGATTCGTCTCGAGGCTACTGCGCGATGCGCGCTGCGACTCGAGAAGGACGTTGGTTGTCGTGCGATGTCCGTCGTTCCGAGTGAGGCCTGTCTGTGCCAGTCTTGGCCCCATGACTGACGACACCGTCGCGACGATCACCAAGGGCTACACCTTCGAGGGCGAGGCCATGGAGCTGGGCGTGCTCATGGTCGACGGGGTGCCCCACCCCGACGCGAAGATCCGTATCCCCCTGGGCATGCTCAACCGGCACGGGCTCATCGCGGGAGCCACCGGTACGGGCAAGACGAAGACCCTGCAGCTGCTGGCCGAGCAGATCGCGGCCGCCGGCGTGCCGGTGTTCGCCGCGGACATCAAGGGCGACCTCTCCGGCCTGGCCTCACCGGGTGTGCCCAGCGACAAGCTGCTGGCCCGTACGACGGCGATCGGGCAGGACTGGCAGCCCAAGCCGTCACCGGTCGAGTTCTTCGCGCTCGGCGGCCAGGGCCAGGGCGTCCCGGTGCGCTGCACGATGACAGCGTTCGGTCCGACACTTCTCAGCAAGGTGCTCGGCCTGACCGACGTCCAGGAGTCGTCCCTTGGGCTGGTGTTCCACTACGCCGACCAGCAGGGGCTCCCGCTGCTCGACATCGCCGACCTCCGCGCGGTGCTCTCCTACCTCGGTTCCGACGAAGGCAAGCTCGAGCTCAAGGACCTGGGCGGCCTGGCGGCAGCGACGGTCGGCGTTCTGCTGCGTGAGCTCATAGGGTTCTCCGACCAGGGCGCGGACCTGTTCTTCGGCGAGCCGGAGTTCCAGACCTCCGACTTCCTGCGCACCACGGCTGACGGTCGCGGCGTCATCTCGCTGCTCGAGCTGCCGAACCTCGTGGACCGGCCCGCCGTCTTCTCGACGTTCCTCATGTGGCTGCTCGCGGACCTGTTCCACGACCTCCCCGAGGTCGGCGACATCGACAAGCCGAAGCTGGTCTTCTTCTTCGACGAGGCGCACCTGCTGTTCGCCGACGCGTCGAAGGACTTCCTCCAGGCCATCGCCCAGACCGTACGTCTCATCCGCTCGAAGGGCGTCGGCGTCTTCTTCATCACGCAGTCGCCCACCGACGTGCCCGACGAGGTGCTCGCCCAGCTCGGATCCCGCGTGCAGCACGCGCTGCGTGCGCACACCCCGAACGACGCCAAGGCCCTCAGGCAGACCGTCAACACCTACCCGACGTCCTCGTACGACCTCGAGCAGGTCCTCCAGAACCTCGGTATCGGCGAGGCGATCGTCACGGTCATGGACCCCAACGGCTCCCCGACCCCTGTCGCCTGGACCCGGATGCTCGCCCCTACGTCGCTGATGGGCGCGACGCCTCCCGAGGTGCTCGCGGCCGGGATCGCGCAGTCGGCGCTGATGGCGAAGTACGGGGCTGCGATCGACCGCGACTCCGCGCAGGAGATCCTGGCCCGCAAGGTCGAGTCGGGGGCCACGGCCGCCGAGGAGCA
>JAYUEA010000031.1:0-2650 GCA_043739465.1 Propionibacteriaceae bacterium | reverse complement strand
CCGCCTGTTGGTCGCTGCGACACGATCGTCAGATCGGTACCGCCAACGGGCCCAACGCGTGGATTTCGCTCGTCCGAGCCGTTCGCGGTACCGATCTGTTGGTCGCCCGGCCACCACCTCGCGTCTAGGCTGACCGCATGATGCCTCAGCGACACCTTGGTGACTCCGACCTGACCGTGAGCGCGGTCGGCCTGGGATGCAACAACTTCTCCCGTCCGGGCACGGTCACGGCGACGCTGGCCGGCACGAAGGACGTCATCGACGCCGCCATCGACCACGGCATCACGCTGCTCGACACCGCCGAGCTGTACGGCGATCCCAAGGGCGGCAGCGAGGACCTCATGGGCCATGCTCTCGTGGGGCGCCGCGACAAGATCGTGCTGGCCACCAAGTTCGGGCACATGGCCGGCGGACCGAGTGGCTCCGAGAAATGGGGGCCGACCGGCTCCCTCTCGTACATCTCGCAGGCCGTCGAAGGGTCCCTCGCGCGGCTGCGCACCGACCGCATCGACCTGTACCAGATGCACACGCCCGACGCGGTGACGCCGATCGGGGACACGCTTGCGGCCCTGGCCCCGCTCGTACAGGCCGGCAAGGTCCGCTACCTCGGCCACTCGAACTTCACCGCCGAGCAGATCCGCGAGGCCGAGGCGGTGGCGGCCGAGCTTGGCCTGCCGAAGTTCGTGTCGAGCCAGAACGAGTACAGCCTCATGGCGCGGGGCGTCGAGTACGACGTGCTGCCGACCGTACGGGAGCTCGGCCTCGGCTTCCTGCCGTACTTCCCGCTCTACAACGGGTTGCTCACCGGCAAGTACTCGCGCGGCGGCGGCGAGGGTCGCTTGACGCGGCTCAAGCCTGAGGTGCTCGAGCAGGTCGACTGGGACCTGATGGAGCGTTACCAGGCGCTGTGCGACGAGGCGGGTGTCTCGATGCTGGACGCCACGTTCGCGTGGCTGCTGGCGCAGCCGCCGATCAGCTCGGTCATCGCGGGCGCGACCAGCCCCGAGCAGGTCGCGGCCAACGCGAAGGCCGGCGAGACCGTCCTTGCCGACGACGTCGTCGCGGCCATCGGCGCTCTCTTCGGATGATGCTTCGGCACCTGGTGCCACGTCCCGTGCTGCCGCCGGTGACCGTACGGCACGAGCTCGACGACCTGGTGTCGCTGCTGGACGGTCGCTCGTGGACCGCCCTCACGGGTGCCGGCATATCCACCGACTCGGGGATCCCCGACTACCGCGGGCCCTCGGCGCCGCCGAGTGCGCCCATGCTCTACGACGAGTTCGTCTCGGACGAGTCGAACCGCCGCCGCTACTGGGCGCGCTCGATGCTGGGCTGGCAGTCGTTCGGGCGCGCGGTTCCGAACGCCGGGCACGAGGCGCTCGTGGGCGCGGTCGGGCTCGTCGGTGTCGTCACCCAGAACGTCGACGGGCTCCACGAGGCAGCCGGGAGCGACCCCGTCGTCGACCTGCACGGCCGCATCGATCGTGTGGTCTGCCTGCAGTGTCGTACGTACTCGAGCCGGGCGGGTCTCCAGGCGCGGCTGCAGAACCTGAACCCGGCGATCGACGGCTACCTTCCCGCCGGTGCCGCTGAGCTGGACTCGGCACGGCTGCGTCCCGACGGCGACGCGGTCGTGGACAACTGGCAGGGCTTCATGGTGCCGCCCTGCGGGGTGTGCGGGGGAGTGCTGAAGCCGGACGTCGTGTTCTTCGGCGAGTCAGCGCGGCGCGAGGTGGTGACGGCCGCGTACGAGCTGGTCGACTCCGCCGAGGTGCTCGTCGTGCTCGGCTCCTCGCTGACCGTGATGAGCGGGCTGCGCTTCGTGCGCCACGCGGCTCGCGCCGGCCGCCTCATCGCCATCATCAACCGCGGCCCGACAAGGGGTGACGACCTCGCGACCGTACGCATCGACGCGGGCACGACAGAGACCCTGACTGCCTGGCGAGCTTCCAGGGGATGATCGCGGGACTCACCTGCCGATAGCCCGCAGCACGTCCGTGTGAGTGAAGTCCTCTCCGATGAAGAGGAGGGGTTCTCCGCTGGTCGACGAAAGAGCGTAGGCAAAACAATCACCGAGGTTGAGTCTCGCCTTCGACCCCGAGCCCTTCCCGTACCGGCGATAAGCGACCCGCGCGACCCGCGCTTGGTGATCGGTCACAGGTACGCGTTCGACGCGGAACTGCTCGAGAAGGCGATCGAGTCGCTCGCCGTGGCCGGCTGACCGGCCGTCAGCGACGATCGACACCTCGAGCCAGGTCCCCACCGAGATCCGACAGGGGTTGGCCGCCATGACGCGTGTCATGTGATCCCCTTCGCTTTCACGGTTGATGACGGCCATCAGCGCCGATGAGTCGATGATCACCGCGGGAGTCCTGTGGTCTCGTCGTACAGGTCTTCGATCCGAAGGATCTCCCCGTTGACCTGAGTGGTGTCCGAGTGGTACTCGGCCACGATGTGTTGGACTGACTCGATGGTGCGGCGGATTCGTTGCTTCTCCCGGTCGACGCCGTACTCGGCAAGAAGAAGCTCGAGCGCCTCTTCGATGACACTCGTCTGGGACTTGCCCGTGACGCGCGCGGCCTCTCGCGCCAGCGCGTGGACCCTCTCGTTCTTGATGTTCAGACTCACGGGTAGAAGTCTACCTTCAGAA
>JAYUEA010000030.1:0-2659 GCA_043739465.1 Propionibacteriaceae bacterium | reverse complement strand
CCGAGAGCACTGACTCCTTGGCGTCACCGGGTGTGGCGGGGAGCATGGGGATCGACATCGTGGCCAGTATGCGGCGCATGCCTTCGCCGACGTGGTCGACGACGATGGCCTGGATCTGCTGCTCCTTGAGGAACGTCACGATCCGTGCGTGGTGTGAGCCGTGGGTGCCGGCGTCGTGCAGGTCGTCCCAGTCGACCTCGTGCACCTCCCAGTCCGTGATCGCGCCCTCGGTGACGTCGGCCACCGCGATCCAGTGGGCGTGGCCCCATGCGTGGGCGAAATGACCTGCAGTGTCGACGGGCGTGGCGATCTTCATACCGGCATCTTGTCATGCGCGGTCCGGCTGACCTTCGCCCACCTACACTCCCGTACGTGGCCTGGACACCGTTCTCTAACTGGAGCTGGGACCTGCGCTCGTGCGGGAGGCAGGGACATGCGACCTACCGACCTGACGAGGTCGAGCTGGCTGACCGCCTGTCGACGAGTACGCCCTGGGGCGAGGCCTGGCGCTGCCTGCGCTGCGGCGACTACATCCTGGGCGAGCCGAGCGGATCCGGGCCGGCTGATGACGCGCCGATCGTGCTGCGCGGGGCAGGCCTGCGAGACGCGTTCATCCTGAGGATCCTCTCCGTCGACAAGGCGCTGCGCGGCATCGTGCTGTTCGCTGCGGCGCTCGCGATCTGGCGCTTCAACGGCCAGCGGGAGTGGCTGCATCAGGCGTTCCAGACGTACCTGCCGCTGTTCGCCCCCGTCGCGGACCAGCTCGGCATCCACCTCGAGGACGTGACGTTCGTCCACTGGATCGAGCTGGCGCTGAGCGCGACGCAAACGACGATCCTCGGGGTCGCCGCGGCCGTCGGCCTGTACGGGACGCTGCAGCTCGTCGAGTCCATCGGCCTGTGGCTCATGAAACGTTGGGGCGAGTACGTCGCGGTGATCGGCACGTCCCTCTTCCTGCCGTTGGAGATCTACGAGATCGTCGAGAAGCTCACGTTCCTGCGAGTCGGTGCGCTGGTGGTCAACCTGTTCCTCGTGTTCTACCTCATCTGGACCAAGCGGCTGTTCGGCGCGCGCGGCGGCGCCACGGCGCATCACGCCGCGCTGCACTCCGTCTCGCTGCTCGAGGTCGAGGTCGCTGCCGTCTCGGAGCAGATCGGCCGGGGCAACCGTCGCTCACGTACTCACGCAGGCTGACAGGTCGCTGTTTCGCCTCGCGTTCGCGGTGCCGATTCGTCCCGCTTAGCCGGCCGGGTGAGCAGAAACGTGCTCCAACAACAGGCAATTGGGGCTCCAGTGACGCGACACGCCGCACGAGTCGTCCCACGCGCACCAATTGCCTGTTCGTCGGGCACGGTGAGCCCTGTCTGCGTTCTCCACGGGCCGGCTGGGTGCCGTGATCCGATTCGTCACGAACTCGGCCCGCCCCCCGGACGTGCGGATCCAGGCGAGTTGGTGACGAATCGCGTCACCACCCGATCCCGCCTGCCGTTGGTTGGCGGCTAGACGGGCTGACCGTCGGCGGTGATCGCGAACTCGTACGTGGTCAGGTTCGCGTCGAGCACCGCCTCGTGGCCGCCGTTGCGCCACGTGACATGAAGCTGGTCGGGTGCGGTGTCTGCGACCTCGCACTCGGCGTCGAACCCGAACGCGCCGAAGGCGTTCCGGAAGCGCAGCAGCTCGAGCTGGCGTCGTACGACCGGCTGCTCCAGCCCTGCCCGTACGGCCTCGCGGCGCAGGTTGGTCCGGTTGATCTCCTTGTGCCCACCGGCGCCCGCCCGCTCGACCGCCTCATGGTCGTTGCGGCCGGCGAACAGGTCGAGGTACCAGACCTGCGGCTTGCCGGGCGTGAACAGCTGGATCGCCCGCGCGAGCAGCAGCGCCTCGTCGGTCTCGCCGAGCGCCGAGTAGTACGTCGCGTTCACCTGGTAGTAGATGTTCTTCGCGCCGTGCAGGTCCTTCACGTAGCCGCCGCGGCCCTTCACAGTGTCGATCACCGCCTGGATCTGGTCGTCGTCGAGCAGCCCCTTGAGGTCCAGCAGCGGGATGCCGTCATGGCAGCCGAGCATGTTGACCGTACGGATCCTCTTCGCGACCAGCTCCGAGATCCAGCGTTTCAGGACCGAGGCGTCCTTACGTGCGAACGCGTCGATCACCAGGCCGGGCAGGAAGAAGTCGTACGTGACGAAGCCCTTGCTGGCCAGCAGCTCGTGGATGCCCTCGGAGTAGCTCGCGTGGATCTCGGGCAGCAGCGTGAGCCCGCGGTCGTCGGCCAGCGCCTTGACCCGTGCGAGCACGTCCCAGGTGCCCGGGTCGTTGAGGAAGTTCCTGGCGCCCGGCTCCTTCGGCGCGTACGCGAACGCGTCGAGCCGCACGATCTCCGCCCCGTAGCCGGCGAGCGTGTCGAGGGTGTCGGCGTAGAAGTCCCACACCGACTGCGAGCGGATGTCGAGGTCCATCTGGCCGAGATAGGTGCGCCGCGACTCGACGAGCTCGACCACGGCTTCACGCGCGTCCTCGAAGCCGGTGAAGTCGGCGTCGGCGGGCGCCGTGCCCTCGCCGAGCGCCGCCGCCACGCGTGACGCGACGATCTCTGCGGATGCGTACTGCAGGTTCGCGGCTTTCATCACGTCCAGCGTGCTCGGGGCGGTGTAGCGGACCT
>JAYUEA010000029.1:0-7994 GCA_043739465.1 Propionibacteriaceae bacterium | reverse complement strand
GATCCCGGGCAACGAGAACTCCGTCTACCGGGTCATCAACGGCCTGGCGCGCAACGGGGCTCGCGTGGTGCACAAGGGCAATGCGCTCGTGCACGTCTCGGGACACGCCAGCGCGGGCGAGCTCCTCTACTGCTACAACATCGTCAAGCCCCGCAACGTCATGCCGATCCACGGCGAGATGAGGATGCTCATCGCCAACGCCAACCTGGCCGTGGCCACCGGCGTGCCCCGGGACCGTGCGATCGTCATCGAGGACGGTGACGTCGTCGACCTGTCGAAGGGCATCGCGCGGGTCGTCGGCCGGATCGACGCGGGCTACATCCTCGTCGACGGCGCGAGCGTCGGGGGACTCAGCGAGGAGGCTCTCGCCGACCGCAAGATCCTCGGCTCGGAAGGCTTCATCACGATCGTCGCCGCCATCAACCTGCACGCGAAGCGCCTCATCTCCCTCGACATCCACGCCCGTGGCTTCGTCGAGGACGACAACATGTTCGACGAGGTACGACAGCAGCTGATCGACGAGCTGCGCCGCGCCCTGAACGACGGGGTCGAGGACCAGCACCAGCTCCAGCAGCTGATGCGCCGCATGATCGGCCGCTGGGTGTCCGGTACGCACCGTCGTCGCCCCATGATCGTCCCGGTCGTCGTCGCGACGTGACCTCGAGGACGGTCGCGCGCGATCTCGGCGGTCTGCTGCTGGGCGTGACCGTCAACCTGCTTCTGCTGTACGGGGTCATCGTGCTCGGCTGGTCGCCGGGCAGCATCTTCCTGCTGTTCCCGGTGGAAAGCATCGGGCTGGGCGTGGTGACGGTCGTCCGGCTGTGGACTCGCAGCGCGCGTGAGGACGACGTGCGTGTCGGTCCGTTCCCGTTGGGGATGGTCGTGTTCGCTGCGATCTACGGGGTCTTCACGCTCGTCCAGATCGTGTTCGTCGTGATCACCGTGTCGATCGTCGGCGTGGTCGCCGACGCCACGAACCTTTGGCTGCCTCTGGGCCTGATCGTGGCACGCATCGTCATGGATCTGTGGCTCGCCTCCCGGCAGACGGTAGGCCTGGCCGCCACCGTGGTGCCGCCGATCGTCCGAGGTCTCACGCTGCAGATCGGCGTGGTGTTCGGCGCGGGCTACGTCATGGGCGGGGAGCCGTTGGGTGTCGTGCAGCACATGGTGGGTGACCACGTGGTCACGACTGCCATGATGCCGGTGGTGGTGCTCATGGTGGCGAAGACGATCATCGAGGTGGTCGCGGTCGTCGGAGTGTTCGTGGGTCCACGGCTGGTCCAGAAGATGTTCGACCTCTGACGGTGGCGCCGATTCGCACCGGCCGTGCCCGTACGTTATTCTTGCCAGGTTGCGGGGCGCCGTCTCGGTGCCCGTTCCCCACATTTCGAGGAGTTGTCCCATGGCCGCCGTGTGCGACATCTGCGCCAAGCGCCCCGGTTTCGGCCACAACGTGCCGTGGTCGAAGAAGAAGACCAACCGCCAGTGGAGCCCCAACATCCAGCGCGTTCGCGCGGTGGTTGAGGGCACCCCGAAGCGACTCAACGTGTGCACTGGTTGCCTGAAGTCCGGCAAGGTCACCCGCTGACCCAGATACACCGACGAGCCCGCCGATATCGGCGGGCTCGTTGCGTTTGTCGGTGAGAGCGTGCTCGGATGCGGGCGCGACTCAGCTCAGTTTGCGGTGCGATGTGTAGAGGTCAGGATGCGGCGCGACGGGGAGCGCCGACGTCCTGCAGCGTGAGCTCGCCTGCCAGGACGTCGTCGAGGTTCCTTGGCCGAGGCTGGAGGCCTGTCCTCGTCCTGTGGGCCGGGCCCGAGGTGATCTCGGCCGCCATGACGGCGGGTACGGTGCCGGTGCAGGGCACGGGGCCACGCAAGCGCCCGGTCTCGCTGATGCTGGGGTTGGCGACCGACACCTTCTCGTACCTCGTCGACGTCGGGCTCCCCCCGAGCGCCTCGCTGTTCGCCCGGGACCCGGAGATCAAGCGCGAGATCCTCTGGGACGGGGTTACCCCGAGCTGGCGTACGTCCGGGCCGAGGTGACGCCGTGGCGGTTCCACGACCAGATCCGGACGGACCGCCACGCCCCAGCGCGACAGCCTCAGGCCGGCACGTGGTCGCCGGTCCTGGACCACGACGCTCACAACCTCGCGCAGCAGTCCAGACGGTCTGTGAGTCGGCATGGGACACGTTGCTCGTCCACGCCTCGCCGACGCGTTCGACGGCAGCGTCCTGGAGGTCGAGGAGTCGGGAGGTCTCTTCCTCCTCAGCCCACGGCCGCCAGGGCTGCTCGTGCTCAACGAGCCGGAGACGAGTCTCCATCCTCAGCTGACAGGCGCCCTGGCGCGCCTGATCAGCGCGGCCGCTGCCCGTACCCAGATCGTTGTGGTCACCCACTCCGCCGCCTTGGTCGACGCACTCGAGGAGGCGTCGCCGAGGCCGTGCGGCACGAGCTCGTCCACGAGCTGGGGGAGACCAGTGTCGCTGACCAGGGGCTGCTGACCCGGCCGACCTGGGACTGGGGGAGCCGATAGGTTCCTGACATGGCATCGACCGACACGTCAACCGGGGCCTTCCCCGTTGCGAAGCTCACCCTCGGGTTCCTGCTCGCCGTCGGTCTGGTGCGCACGGTGCTGCTGGCGGCGACCGGCAGCGTGACCGCGCTCGGCTTCACCGTGGCCGGGAGCACGAGGCCGTGGACGCTGGCCGCCGCGGGCTCCAAGATCTGGCTGGTGGCCATCGACGTCGTCACGGTACTGCTCGTGGCCAGGCTCCTCATGCGGGAGGGCACCTCGATCCGCGACCTGCTGAACCCGCGCCCGTACGTGGCCAACGTCCTGTACGCGCTGGCGGGAGTGGTCGTCGTGTTCCTCGCACTGGCCATCGGAGGCTTCATCGGCAACTTCCTCATCTACTACGGGGCGCCGACCGTCACGCAGCCCGTCGACCCTCCGGTCTGGGTCGGCATCGTCCTGGCGGTCGTGGCGCCGATCACCATCGCCGTCGCGGAGGAGTCACTGTTCCGCGGCTACCTGATCCCGAAGCTGCAGGTGCACCTCGGGCGCGTGGGGGCGGTGATCGTCTCAGCGCTCCTCGCGGCGTCCCAGAGCCTCGCCATGAACCTGGGCGACTGGGAGGCGATGCTGGCAGGCATGGTGAAGATGTTCGTCATCGGCCTCGCACTCGGCGGCCTGTACCTCTGGCAGAAACGCATCGCGCCGCTGATCCTCGTCCACTGGTTCTTCCAGGCGGTCGCCGGTGTGGTTGTGCTCGTGTCCGCACTGCACTGAGCCCGTTCCTCGACGTCTCACGACAGACTCGTGATCGCCCTGGAGTCCGGCACGTACGACCCCAGCCTCCCGCTGGCGTTCCGCATCTCGCGGGCGTTCCGGCTCCGCTCGAGGAGATCTTCACCCCCGACGCGGACTGAAGAAGACAGCCTTGTCGGTCTCTGTCCCTAGGCTGTGGCACGTGGTGGACGTGTGGCAGACCCCGTTGTTCCGGGCTCTCGAAGAGCCGGTGACGCGCCTGGTGGGAGACAAGACCGGCAAGGCCTTCGAGGTGCTCGACATCCGCACGGTCCATGACGTGCTCCGCCACCTGCCACGACACCTTATGAGCGGCACCGACACCACGGACCTGCGACAGCTCCTGGACGACTACCGACGAGGCGTCGTCGACGACTATGTGGCGATCATCGCTCACGTCGAGTCCATGAGCATCGCGGGGAGCCCGCCCAGGCAGCGTCTGGAGGTGCGGCTCACCGACGGGACAGGCCATGTCGACGTCACGTTCTTCGGCAAGGACCACGCGCTCAAGCACTGGCAGAAGCTGCTCAGCCGTCCTGGGCGCGGCATCTTCGCCGGAAAGCTGGGGTGGTTCCGGGACATGCCACAGCTGGCGCATCCCGCGTTCGTCATCGAGACCCCCCTTGGTCTCGTCGGGAGCGCCCAGAGCCAGCGTGTGGCTCGTCAGGTCACCAAGTCGAGCTACCTCGGGATCTACCCCCAGTCCGCGAAGCTGCCGACGTGGACGATCGCGGAATGTGCGGAGCTGGCAGTCGACCACATCGCCGGCCTCGCGGATGCCCTGCCTGAGTGGATCCGCGACGAAGCGGACGTCATCGACTTCGAGGCCGCCTGTCGGGCCGTCCACCTGCCGACGAGCCGCGAAGAGCACGCGGCCGGGCGGCGGAGGCTGATCTTCGACGAGGCGTTCGCCACCCAGGTGGCCATGGCGTACAGGCGGGCCGACGCGCGCACGAATCTCGCGCGACCCAGGTCCCGTCGCACGGACGGGCTGCTCGCCGCGTTCGACGCCCGCCTGCCGTTCGAGCTCACAGACCAGCAGGTCGCCGTGAGCGACGAGCTGTTCTTCGAGCTCAATCGTACGCGCCCGATGCAGAGGCTCCTGCAGGGTGAGGTCGGTTCGGGCAAGACGGTGGTCGCCCTGCGGGCCATGCTCACAGTCGTCGATGCCGGGGGACAGGCCGTGCTGCTCGCGCCGACGGAGGTTCTGGCGCAGCAGCACCTGACGACCGTACGGACACTGCTCGGTGACCTCGGTGTCGGCGCGACCCTCGGGGCGCCGGATGGTGCCACCGATGTCGTGCTGCTGACCGGGTCGACGCCTGCGTCCCAGCGCCGGGAGATCCTCGACAAGATCGCGTCGGGGGCGGCGGGGATCGTCATCGGCACCCATGCCCTGCTCGACGCGCGCGTTCAGTTCGCCGACCTCGGCCTCGTCGTGGTCGACGAGCAGCACCGGTTCGGCGTCGAACAGCGCAACGAGCTGGGGAGCCGCGGCGACCAGCACCCGCACGTCCTCGTGATGACCGCCACGCCGATCCCGCGGTCGGTGGCGATGACGGTGTTCGGCGACCTCGACGTGTCGACGATCACCGAGCTGCCCCTCGGACGCGCCGAGGTGGCGACCACAGTCGTCGATCAGGCCAAGAAGCCGGCCTGGGTCGAGCGCGCCTGGCAGCGGGTCGCCGAGGAGGTCGCACAGGGTCGCCAGGCCTTCGTCATCACCCCGAGGATCTCGGCCACCGAGGGTCAGGGCGCGTCGACCGACGAGCTGTACGAGCGGTTGTCGAACGGCGCCCTGGCGTCGTGCACGGTCGGGATGCTGCACGGTCGCCTGCCGGCGGACGAGAAGGCCGACGTCATGCGCCGGTTCGCCGCCGGGGACATCGACGTGCTGGTCGCCACCACCGTCGTGGAGGTGGGCGTCGACGTCACCAACGCGACGATGATGGTGGTCTGCGACGCCGAGAACTTCGGCATCTCCCAGCTCCACCAGCTCCGCGGGCGCATTGGTCGAGGCAGCCATCCCAGCGTGTGTCTCCTGCTCACCTCGGCCGAGGAGGGCACCAATGCCCGGGACCGCCTGAATGCTGTGGCCGCCACCCGTGACGGCTTCGAGCTCTCGGAGGTCGACCTCGCCCAGCGCCGTGAGGGCGACGTGCTCGGGAGCAGCCAGTCAGGAGTCCGTACCAGCCTGAGACTTCTGCGGGTGCTCGACCATGCCGAGGACATCGCGATCGCCCGGACCCTCGCAGAACGCGTCGTCGCCCAGGACCCGCAGCTCACAGATCCCGGCATCCGTGACTACGTCACGCAGATCGAGCGGCTCGCCCAAGGCGAGTGGCAGGAAGCAACGTAGTGCCCCGCGTCCGAAAACCCTTGACGGTTGCCGTGCCTGGGCACGCACCTCGCAGTGTTGCCGTCGGTCACCAGACGACCGGTATGGCTACTCTCCGGCGCCTCGCGATGCACGCACCCAGATCATGGCAACCGTGAAGGAACTTCAGACGCGGGGCTCTAGACGGGACGCTTTCCGTACCTGTACTCGGGCAGCGGGTCCGGTCCGAACTCGAACCGGCGGCCGGTGACCTCGGTCGGCGTGACGCGCACGAAGTTCGTCTTCACGGTGGGCACCCAGGGCCGCAGCGGCAGGGCTTCGACCACATCGAGCTGCTCGCCGCTCGGGATGACCGAGGCCGACCCCTTGAGGACGACGCTCCAGCCGCCGTTGTCGGACCAGCCGTCGACCTCGAAGCATACGTGGGCGTTGATCACGAGCTCGAGCAGCTTGGAGCCCTCGGCCGTGCGGAAGACGATGCTCTCGCCATCCACGACGAAGTTCACGGGGAAGATCTCGGGAAAGCCCTGCACGGCGGTCGCGAGCCGACCGACCTCCTGACTGGCCAGGAGGTCCCAGCAGCGACTCTCTTCGAGGATGGTCACAGGGTTCGAGGAATCAACCATGGTTCATCTAAACACGCCTCTACCCTGTGCACTGTGGGCAGGGTCATAGGTGGACGATTCAGGGGTCAACGGCTGTCGGCGCCGCCGGGCGATCGGACGCGGCCGACGAGCGACCGCGTGCGCGAAGCCGTGTTCTCGTCGGTCGTCTCCTGGTTCGGCACCGGTGACCAGATCGCCGCCGAGGCGCTGTTGGGGCTGAGCTTCCTCGACCTGTTCGCGGGCAGCGGCGCGGTGGCCATCGAGGCGGTCAGCAGGGGCGCTGGACCGGTCCGGCTGGTCGAGCGCGACGCGAAGGTCGCGGCCCTCGCACGACGCAACGCGGACCACGTCGGCGCGTCCGTACAGGTCACGACGTCGCCGGTGTCAGTACTGCTCGCGGGGAAGGCCGACGTGGCGTACGACATCGTGTGGTTCGACCCTCCGTACGCCCTCGACAACGAGGAGCTGACCGCGTCGGTGGCGGCTGTCCTGGGCAACGGCTGGCTGGCCGAGGACGGGTTGCTGGTGCTGGAGCGCTCGACGCGGACGCCCGATCCGAAGCTGCCCGAGGAACTGGCTGACGTCTGGTCCCGCCGCTACGGTGAGACGACGATCCACTACGCGACGAGGAAGGCCGACCAGTGAGAGCAGTCGTGCCCGGATCCTTCGACCCCATCACGAACGGCCACCTCGACATCATCCGGCGCGCGAGGGCGATCTTCGACCACGTGATCGTCGCCGTGGGAGCCAACTCGAGCAAGCGGTACCTGTTCGAGCCAGCCGAGAGGTTGGAGCTCGTAAGAGCGGCCCTCGCCGACCTCGACGGGGTCACTGCGGAGCCGCTGGACGGCCTGCTCGTGGCGTTCTGCACGCGTCACGACGCAGGCGCGATCGTCAAGGGTGCCCGTGGCGCCACCGACTTCGACGTCGAGGTGGGGATGGCCCGGATGAACCAGAGCCTGACCGGTGTCGAGACCGTGATCCTGCCCGCATCGGCCACGTGGTCGTACGTATCCAGCACTCTGGTTCGAGAAGTCGCCACACTGGGTGGTGACGTGGGACCCTACGTCCCAGACGTCGTGGTACAGCGACTGGCCAGCAGGAGGCACCCATGACCGAGACCAACCACGCTCCGGCGGACGACGCGGACATGGTCTCGCAGACCGAGCGCAAGCTCGCCTCGCTGCGGGGCGTCGTCGTCGACGCCAGGAACGTGCCCATGTCGGCCAGCTGCATGGTCAACCGCGCCGAGGTACTGGCGCTCATCGACGAGATCGTGGCCGGCCTGCCGGGAGAGATCGAGCGGTCGCGGACGGTCATCAGCGAGCAGTTCACGGCTCACGCACACGCCCGCGAGCAGGCCGCCGAGATCATCGAGCACGCCCGCAACGAGGCCAAGGAGATCGCCGGCGTGTCCGGCGTGGCGCGCGAGGCCAACGAGTACGCGACCGCGATCAGGGCCCAGGCCGAAGAGGAAGCTCACCAGATCCGCGTGGAGGCGGACATGTACGCGGATGCGCGGCTCGCGGAGTTCGAGGCGTCCCTGCAGAAGACCGCGAGCCAGGTCGTCGTGATGCGCGAGCAGCTGTCGAAGCGGTCCAAGCTTGACGAGAGCGACGTCCAGGCACTCCCGAGCATCTAGTGTCGCGTGGCCGAAATCCATGGACGCTTGGCGAGCCCCGGGCCCGCAGCTCGCGGCGTTGCCGAAGCTCGTCGTACGACCCGGTACGCCTGCGCTCC
>JAYUEA010000028.1:0-2665 GCA_043739465.1 Propionibacteriaceae bacterium | reverse complement strand
CGCTGGTTCGCGCCGATTTCATCGCCGGGTTCCGGGAGATGTTCGACGCCGACCGGCTCGCCCGCTTTCAGGGCCAGCCACCAGCGATGGTCCCCGTGGTCGCGGAAGACCCGCTGGCCCCCTCGGCGCTGCCCACCGCGGATTCGTGGCAGTGGTTCACCGAAACCGGTCACAGTCGCGCACCGTCCTGGAAGAACGAATGCACGCTGCGCAGCGTGGAGATGTTCACCGAGTACGAGCCGCTCACCTACCTGCCCTACATCAGTCCCACGCCCCTACTGATGCTTCCCGCCATCGGCGACCATCTGACGCCATCCGAGCTCGCCATCGCGGCGTTCGACACTGCCCACGAGCCCAAGAAGCTGCAGATCCTGCCCGGCGGTCACTTCGACGCCTATGTCAAAGGCGCCAGCATCTCGCAGGGCGCGGCTCGCGACTGGTTCGTCGAGCACCTCGCCCCCTGATCCTCAGCCCGATGCCCGGTCGGTCCCGTGGGCGCCGGAGCGTCCACGGTGACGGTCACGCGTCAACGTCCCGGCTGACCGCCGGCGACCGCCGCTCGGACGATCGGTGCCACGGCGGTACCGAGCAGTTCGATCCCGTGCAGCAGGTTGGTGTGGGCCAGCCGGACGTTGGTCATCTGCAGCGACATCCGGGCGATCCCGCCGAGGTCGTCGTCGATCCGAGCGATCTTGGTGGCAACGGTCTGCGGGTCACCGATCAGGAACGCGCCGTCGGGTGCGCACATCGCGTCGTACTGCGCCCGTACTGGTGGGCCGAAGCCCCGCTCCTTGCCGATCTTGGTGAGCATCTGGGCCCAGCCGGGGTAGAAGTCGTCGGCGGCCTGCTGCGCGGTGTCACCGACGAAGCCGAAACAGTGCCGGCCGACCTTCAAGATTACGGGGGAGTGGCCCGCGCGCTGGCCGGCTTGGCGGTACAGCTCGATCAGCGGCCGGAACCTGGCCGGTTGGCCGCCGATGATGGCAACCATCAGGGGCAACCCGAGGGCGCCGGCCCGGACGAACGAGGCCGGCGTCCCGCCGACGCCGACCCAGATCGGCAGTGGGTCCTGCAGTGGTCGGGGGTAGATGCCCTGACCCGTCAGCGGCGGGCGGTGCCGGCCGGACCAGGTGACCTCGGGGCTGTCGCGGATCTGCAGCAGCAGGTCGAGTTTCTCGGCGAACAGCTCGTCGTAGTCGGCCAGGTCGAGCCCGACTAGCGGGAGGGCCTCGGTGAACGAACCGCGACCGACGACCGGGTCGATCCGGCCCTGCGAGAGCAGGTCCAGGGTGGCGAACTCCTGGAAGACCCGGACCGGGTCGCTGGCGCTGAGCACCGTCACGGCGCTGTTCAATCTGATGGTGCTCGTCCTGGCCGTCGCCACGGCCAACAGCACGGCCGGCGCCGAGTCGAGGTATCCGCTCAGCAGGTGTTCACCCGCTGGACCGGGCTGATGTCCACCCGGTGCCGGGGTCGGTCACCGCGGAGACGAACCTGTCGACGCCGGTCTGCACGGTGTCGCCTCGCTGGTTCAACGCTGACCTTGACTGTTGCATGCGCCAGGACGCAGCTGGTGGTCGCCAGCAGCGTCAAACGGTTTCAGGCACGAAGGCGATCCGTGTCCTGTGCCGGGATGCGTGCGTCCGCCGTGGCAGCCGGGACCAGGCTCAGCGGGGCGCTGATCACCTGGCCGGACAGCGCCGCGTTGATGGCGGCGTCGGCCGCGGCATGGGCCTGCGGGAGCAGCCCGCCGTAGAAGTCGACCGTCGTGGTGATCGATTCGTGGCCGAGCCGTTGCTGGATGACCGGCAACGGCACCCCGGCGGAGATGAGCCAGGCGGCGTGGGTGTGGCGCAGATCATGAACGCGGGGGCTGACCCGCAGGCCGCGGGCGTTGGCGAGCTTGATGGCTGGCTTCCAACGGTCCTCATACCAAGTGGCGGATCGCAGTTCGCCGCCCATCGGGGCGCAGAACACCAGGTCGCCGGGGGCCTTGCCGGCACTGAGCTCGCGCAGCAGGTCGACCAGCACCGCCGCGAGGGTGACCCGGCGACGGGATTTTCGGGTCTTGGGCGGCCCGAGGTAACTCGGGCCGGTGTCCGGCCGGTGAAACTCCGACGTCGGCGGTGGGTTGCGCTTCCAGGCACGGCGGACCCGCAGACACGGCTCGGGGCCGTCCAAGGTCAGGTCGCGGACCTGCAGGGCAGTGATCTCCCCCCAGCGCAGACCAGTGCCGACCGCGACCTCGAGCAGCATCCGGTCGGTCAGCGTCCCGGCGTAGGCGCCTTTGGCAAGGGCGGACAGGTACCGGCCGCCGGGGCCGGCGCCGCTGACCCGGGCGTCGTACATCGCCTGCGGCAGCATGCAATCGGCAATCAGCGCGAATTCGCTCTCGGTCAGGAATTGAATCTCCACCCCGTCGCCATCGTTGTCGCGCCGGTCCGGGAGCCGATGGCCAGCGCACGGGTTGTCCGGGCGCAGGCCGTGCCGGACCGCGGTGGCGTAGACCGCGAACAGCAGACCGTGATAATTACTGACGGTCTTGGGCGACCCGTTGCCGGGCTGGGCGACCCGCCAGTTGACCCAGCGTCGCACGTCGGTCTCGGTCAGCCCGCCGACCGTCGGGGCCGACCCGAGCAGCCCGGTCAACTCCCGGTCCAGGGTA
>JAYUEA010000027.1:0-8013 GCA_043739465.1 Propionibacteriaceae bacterium | reverse complement strand
TTTGGTTGACGACCCACGCCCACGGGTGGATGTCGGCTCGCTCGAGGTCGTTCTGGAGCTGTCGGGCTTCGAGGACGGGGGTTGTCTCGGGCAGCGTGACGAGGATGACCTGGGTGTAGCCGGGATCCTGGAGCCGCATCATGGGTGTCGTGAAGTGCATGCCTTGGGCCATGTTGCGCGCGATCTCGCGGTGGTACGAGCCGGTGGCGTCCATGAGCAGCAGGGTGTGGCCGGTGGGTGCGGTGTCCATGACGACGAACCGACGTCCGGCTTCGGCCACTGCCCGGGAGAAGGCCTGGAACACGGCGACCTCCTCGGTGCACGGGGAGCGGAGGTCTTCGGCGAGGGCGGCTCGGCCGGCGTCGTCGAGCTTGGCGCCTTTGCTGGCCATCACGTGCTGGCGGTAGTCCTGGGTGGCCTGCTCGGGGTCGATTCGCGAGACGGTGAGGGTGCCGGTGTCGCTGCCGAGGGTGTCGACCAGGTGGGCTGCCGGGTCGGTGGTCGTTAGGTGCACGCTCTTGCCCCGATCGGCGAGTGCGGTTGCGATCGCGGCGGCAATCGTGGTCTTGCCGACCCCTCCCTTGCCCATGCACATGACCAGGCCGTAGTCATGATCGGCCAGCTCATCGACGAGTGTGGCCAGGTCCGCAATCGCGGGTGGCACGTCCGGGCGGTGGATGACATGCGCGTCGGCGGCCGCCAGCGGCATGGGGGTGAGCAGGTCCCGCAGGGCCGTGACACCAACCATGTTGTGGTCTGCCAGCGGCACCTGATCGCGGTGCAGCTCGTACAGCTGCGGCGGTAGCGCGTGCAGGGCCTCCGATTCGCGACGGCGTACGGCATCGGCGAGTGGGTCGGGGCGGGACTCCTCGGGCATCAGCCCGTTGATGACCAGATGGGTTGCCTGGATTCCGCTGTTGACGAGCTCACTGTTGGTCCGGGCCGCTTCGGCGAGGCTGCTGGCTTGTGGTCGGGCGACCAGGACCAGCCGGGTGCGTTCGGGGTCGGCCAGGGCGGACAGGGCCGCCGCATAGGTGGCGCGGGTCTTCTCCAGCCCTGACATCGGGCCCAGGCAGGACGCGTCTCCGCGGCCGTCGTCGAGGAAGCTGGTCCACTCCCCGGGCAGTTGCAGCAGCCGCACCGTGTGGCCGGTGGGTGCGGTGTCGAAGACCACGTGGTCGTACCCACTGGTCGAGTCGTCGGCCAGCAGCGCGGTGAACTCGTTGAAGGAGGCGATCTCGGTGGTGCACGACCCGGACAGCTGTTCGGTCACCGCAGCCAGGTCAGCGGCCGACAGGAAGTCTCGTACCGGGGCCAGCGTCCGCTCCCGGTAGCTTTCCGCAGCCGCCTCAGGGTCGATATCCAATGCCTGCAACCCGGGAACCCCTGCCACAGGGGTGATCCGGTGCCCGATGGTCTGCCCGAACACCTGCCCGACGTTGGACGCCGGGTCAGTAGACACCAGCAACACGCGCTTGCCCGTGTCTGCCAGTTGAACCGCGACGGCGCAGGCCAGGCTGGTCTTGCCCACCCCGCCCTTGCCGGTGAAGAACACGAACCGGGGCATGTCGGACAGCAGCTTCATGGGCGGCCTCATGAACCGCAACAGCCGGTGGAGGCCGACGACCCCTCCTGGCCGCCACAGCACGAACTGGTCTCAGCCAACGGCAGCGTGATGCGCGCAGCCACGGGAGCCAGGCCGGCGAACTTGGCGAGCTCGTCGCGGGTGGGGAAGCGGCCGGTGATCACGGTGTGGTCATCGAGCAGGACCAGCGGAAGCCCTTCGACGCCGACGCTCTGTACGAACTGCAGCACCACCGGGTTCTGCGAGAAGGCCACCGGGTCTTGCGCCAGGTTGGCCCGGACCACGTCCGCGCCCAGGCTGGTGGCCCAGTGCACGTCAGCGGTGAAGTCGACCAGCTTCTGGTCGACGTCGGTCCCGCACACGCCGGTGTTGCAGCACAGCGGCCCCTCGAACACTCGGATCTTCGACACTGCTCTGCTCTCCTCCACGGCGACCGGCGAACCTGTCGCATCGATGATCATCAATACGCAGTCTCCACCCCATATTGATCACTGTCAATATGAGCCGTCGTCCCCGGCCAGGATTGGATCGCTTGACACTACGATCCAGCGCCCGCCAGAATTGCCTCAATCCCGATTGAGGTAACCATGGATGTGTTGCTCGCCCACCAGGCTCTCGCCGAGCCTGCGCGCTTGGAGATCTCCCAGGCGCTGCTGACCCGGGACCTGTCCCCCGGAGAGGTCGCCGCACGGTGGCGCCTGTCCACGAGCCTGGTCGCGCACCACGTGAAGTGCCTGGTCGATGCGGGATTGATCTGGCGTCGGCGCAGTGAGCACGACGCGCGCAAGAGCTACCTGTCATTGCGCAGCGACGATCCCCAGATCCTGGCGATGGTCAGCGTCGGTACTCCGATGCTGGTCGCGCCGCGTCGGGTCGCGTTCGTCTGCACCCGCAACTCCGCCCGGTCGAAGCTGGCGGCAGCCTGCTGGCGACAGATCAGCAGCATCCCCGCCATCGACGCCGGCACCAGCCCCGCGAGCGCCCCGCATCCGTTGGCCATCGCGACGGCCTCCCGACGGGGACTCGTCCTCGACCCCCACATGCACGACGTCACCACCACGGTGAGCGACGGGGACCTCGTGATCGCCGTCTGCGACCACGCGCACGAACAACTAGCGGGTTGGCCCGACAGGTTCCACTGGTCGGTCCCCGACCCGGTCACCGGTGCCCCTGCTACCCAAGCGGCGTTCATCAGCACCTGCGACAACCTCCAGACCCGGGTCGGTCACCTCCACCGATCCATCCGATCGAGCAGGAGTCCCACATGACCACGCCCGCCCCGTACCCCGCTCTGGTCGACGACCTGGCCTACTCCGACGACGCAGTCTTCACCCGACCCGAGGTCGAACAGGTCGTCGCCGACGCGCGGACCCACCTCGAGTCCAGCGCCACGATCACCCAGTTCCTGCCGGTGCTGGTCGCCCGGCACGCCAGAGAACAACTCACGTCCCGCGCCCAGGCCAGCGGACGGATCGCCAAGGCCGTACCGGAGCTGCTGTTCGTCTGTGTTCACAACTCCGGACGCAGCCAGATGGCCGCCGCGTTGGCCGAACACCTGACGGCCCGGCGGGTTCACGTCCGCTCCGCCGGGTCAACCCCCGCGAACGAGATCAATCCCGTCGTGGTGCAAGCGCTCCGCGAACGCGGCATAGACCTGTCCGTCGCCTACCCCAAGCCCCTCAGCGACAGCGTCCTGCGGGCCGCCGACGTGATCATCACCATCGGCTGCGGCGACAGCTGCCCCTACTTCCCCGGCAAACGCTACGAGGACTGGGACCTCGCCGACCCCAACGGCCAACCACTCGAGGTGGTCCGCGACATCCGTGACGACATCCACGCCCGCGTCACCACACTCCTCCGTGAAGTGCTCAGCTGACTTCCGGCACGCCTCCACCATCCGTACGAAAGGCATCCTGATGACCCAGCCCGACCACAAGCCGTCCGTCCTGTTCGTCTGCGTCCACAACGCCGGCCGGTCCCAGATGGGAGCCGCCTACACGACGTACCTGTCCGGCGGGGCCGTCGAGGTGCGGTCCGCAGGATCGGCGCCGGCGGACAGCATCAACCCGGCTGTTCGTGAGGCGATGCTCGAGGAAGGCATCGACATCTCCGCCGAGAAGCCGAAGATCCTGACCACCGACGCCGTCCAGGCCTCCGATGTCGTGATCACCATGGGCTGCGGCGACACTTGCCCGTACTATCCCGGCAAGCGGTACGAGGACTGGGTCCTCGACGACCCGGCCGGACAGGGCGTCGACTCCGTACGGCCCATCCGCGACGACATCAAAGGCAAGGTGCTCGCCCTGCTCAGCGAGCTGGGCGTCGAACCGGTAGCCATCGCATGAGCGAATCCGTGGCGCGCCCCTCGGTGCTGTTCGTCTGCGTGAAGAACGCCGGCAAGTCACAGATCGCGGCCGCCCTCATGCGCCACCTAGCCGGCGACGCGGTCGAGGTGTACTCGGCAGGAACACAGCCCAGCGACCGGCTGAACGACCTATCGGTTCAGGCCGTTGAGGAGCTGGGCGCCAGCATGGCCGGGGAACACCCGAAGCCGATTGACCTTGCAGTGCTAGCCCGGGTCGACCGAGTCGTCGTGGCGGGTGGAGATGCCCGAGTCGACCCGCTGCCTGGGATGAAAGGCCAGATCGAGGTCTGGGAGACCGACGAACCCTCAGAGCGTGGGATTGACGGCATGGAGCTGATGCGGCTTGTACGAGACGAGCTCCAACGCCATGTGTACGAACTGGCGACGGATCTCCTCGGCTCAGACGCCGTAGGTCCAGTTCCGCGGGAGTAGGAGTTGCCGCCTGCCCCGACCGCAGCTGTGCACTTTGTCGGGGCGGTCACTGAAGCGACCCACGGCCGGCAAGCTGCGCTCCATGTGGTCGGCGGGAAGGTTTGCGGCTGAAGGCGGCCGACGTGGAGGCGCTCATCGTGCCCGCGGACCAGTGCCGCAACCGGTAGAGGCGTCCGGTTGCTCGTCGAGGACCGTCCGAGGCGGCACCTAGGCAGCGGCACTTTACGGAGTTTTGATCTAGGATGACTGGAGGTAGTTGATCAAAACTATGGAGATTGCAGATGGATGCTGAGGTCGCCACTGTCCTTGCCGCGGTCTGGGACGGCGCTCGGGCCGCGGATCTTGAAGACGTGACCCTTGACTTCAAGACGGTCGGTCGCTCGATCGGGGATGCCCTGAAGGACCTTGCCGAGGCTGCCATGTGCTTCGCCAATGCTCAGGGTGGAACCATCGTCGTAGGCATCCAGGACGCGGTAGGAGGGCCGAAGGCTTTCGTGGGCTCCGCATTGGACCCGACCCGAACCGTCAGCAGGGTGTACGAGTTGACTGAGCCGGGACTCATCGTCATCGTCGACGCGCTGTCGTACCAGGGGGTGCCACTGAGTGTCATCACGGTGCCCAGAAGCCCGGACGTCCATCAGGTAGCGGGCAGGGCAACAGAACGAGTGGGCACGTCGTGCAGACCCATGAGCGCCACAAGGATCACTGCAGTCCTGTCGGATCGTCGCGGCGACGACTGGTCGGGTAAGGACTCCGGGCAGTCGCTCGACGCGGTCACTCCCGTGGCAGAGGCAGCGACGCGTGACCTTCTAGCCCACGCACCCGATCCAGAACGCAACTCGTGGGCTCGACTTCCTTGGCCCGATCTTTGCCGGCGGCTTGGAGTGGTCATCGATGGTCGGTTCACCAATGGCGGGGCCCTTCTGTTCACCGACACCGGTCGCACCCACGCTCAATACATCCGACGGGCTGCGAACTCCGGGCTCCTGTCGGCGAATGACCCCATTAAGGGCCCTGGCGTGAACGCGATCGGTCGCGTGCTGGAACTGATCGAGGGACGAACCGAGCGCACCGCCATCCTGACCCCGGGCGGGCAGCAGCTGCTGATCGGCGACCTGCCGGACACTGCCGTGCGGGAGGCCGTGGTCAATGCCTTCATGCACCGCGACTACCGCACACAGGACGTCATCCAACTGGAGCACCAGGCTAGCCGGCTGCGGGTGACGTCCCCGGGCGGATTCGTGACCGGGGTCACCGTTGATAACGTGCTCACCGTTTCGTCCCGGTGCCGCAACCTGTCGATGGCGCAGGCCGTCCGAGCGCTTGGGTTGGCGGAGTCGGCCGGCGTCGGGGTTGACCGGATGTACGCCTCAATGACCGCGATCGGCCACCAGCCTCCCCTGTTCTCGACGGACGGGCTCACGGTCGAGGCTCTCCTGATGGGCGGCCCGCCGAATGAACCGGTGGCTCGTTTCGTAGCTGATCTCGCAGAGGACCGGCGTGGGGATCCAGACACGCTGCTGGTGTTGACGTACCTACTCACCCATCGCACCACGACAGCGTCTCGGATGGCCAAGCTCGTCCAGAAGACCGAATCCGAGACAGAGGCCAGACTCTTGGAGTTGTCGGCACCAGGCAATGCCCTCATCGAGCGGACCGCGGACACTGCCCGCAGCAGTCGCGGGGAGTATCGCCTTGTCGGTGACGCGGTGCGGGCGCTCGGGCCAGCGATCGCGTACCGAGCACGTTCGGGCGACGACACGGACCGCAAGATCGTCACGATCGTGCGAGAGATTGGCTCGATCACCGGTCGGGTCGTGCAAACGATGTTCGACGTTCGGCCCGCGACCGCATCCCGGATTCTGTCTGACCTTGTCGATCGCGGGATCCTCGTCAAGACGAGTACGGCCAGTCGCGGGCCCTCGGTGACCTACGGACCCGGCGCCAAGTTCCCCACCGGACGTCGCGTTCGGCGCAAGCCGGGCGATGATCCCAGTCAATCGCCGCTCGAACTTGACGATGGCTCGACCCGGGAACGGGACTGAACTGAAGGATCCTGATGCGCTACCTCCGCAGGCACGCCGGCGAGAGCGGCCATGCGGTGGGCGAGGTCGCGCTTGCGGTCGGTGACGGCTTCTTGGTAGCGCATCGCTGCGTGGATGTCGCTGTGGCCCGCGAACTGCATGAGTTCTTTCGTCGTCGCTCCGCTGATGGCGGCCATGGTGGCGGCGAAGTGGCGCAGGTCGTGGAAGCGGAAGTCGGGGCGTCCGATCTCGTGGCGGGCCTTGTAGAAGCCGTTGCCGGGGTGCTTCCTCTTGCCAGCCTGGTCGTAGCGGGGCCCGTGGCCGTATACCTGTCCGGGGGTGAGGGGGTGCCCGTCGGTTCCGGGGAACACGAGGGCGTTGGCGCCGGGTGCCGTGAAGCTCGCCAGGTGGTGGTGGAGGTCTGCGATGACGTGGGGTGGCAGGTAGACGGTCCGTCGACCTGCGGCGGACTTCGGCGTGGTGATCAGCCGGGCACCGCCGACGGTCACGGCCGCCTGCTCGACACTGATCGACTCCTGGTCGAGGTTGATGTCGCGGCGACGAAGGCCAGTGAGCTCCCCGAACCGGAGCCCGCACCAGGCGGCCAGCAGCACCAGCAGCCGGTGACGCGCCGGCATCGCGTCGGCCAAAGCCTGCACCTGGGCGACGGTGAGCAAAGTGATGTCTTTCGGTGTGCTGCGGGCGGTGGCGCCCTCGACGGCAACGGGTGACTCGGTGACGAGCCGGTGTGCGACCGCGGTCCGGAAGATCGACTTCAGCAGCGAGTAGGCATGGGACCGCATCCTCGGGGCGTCGGGCAGCCCGTGGTACCAGCGCTCGATGTCGAGGCCGGTGATCGAGGACAGTGTCCGACCATGAAGGGCGGTGAACCAGCGTTGATGGATGTCGAGGTAGTGCTCGCGAGTGCGGTCCTTCAACGGGCGGCCACGCACCAGGCGCCTCTCGATCCAGTCCCGGGCGAACTCGTCAAATGTCAGGGCCGCCGCCGCCACCTGGCGTCGCCGCTCGGCCGGCGGGGTCCACTCGCCTCGCTCAATCAGACCGAGCTCGGTGGCGAGCCAGCCCTGAGCCCGGACCTGGTTACTGAACGTCATGCCGGCGGTATGCCGGAGTCGATCGGGGCCCACGTAAAATGCTTTCCATCTCCCGCGGGTAGGCGACACCGTCCCGAAACTCCGGTAAGACGCACCCACTTGGGGGCCACGCCGCCAAGTGGCCGGCTCCTTCGGATCTCCCACCACAACATTCGAGCGGGGTAACTTTGGGGCAACTTCACCGCTCGATATGTCACCGGATGCTCGCCTGGTCACAACACGGACGCTAACACGAATCCTACCATATGCCCTAGTGGATGCCCGATTGGCCCGGATAGTCACGCGCTGTCCGCTATTGCCGTCTGAGCCTGTTCACTCATTCAAGTCCCGTTAGGCCCACCACCCGCAAATGCTCCCTCACTAGGGGAAACGCGCTTGGAGGAATGGCTTTAGGAGACTCGGAGTTACCCCAAAGTTACCCCGCCCGAAACCTGAAAACCCCTTACCCCTAGTGGAGCGAGGGTCTTGCAGGTGGGCCTCACTGGTCTGGTA
>JAYUEA010000026.1:0-8020 GCA_043739465.1 Propionibacteriaceae bacterium | reverse complement strand
GAGGAAGACGACGTTCATCGCCCTGGCTCGCTGTCGTACGGCAACCGGTTCATCTCGACTCCTCCGGCAGTCCTCGAGGGGTCGAGGCCATGTGATGGCACGTGTTTCGGGCACCCGCGGATCGGTTGAGGGCAGCCCCGGCGGTGTAGCGTCACGCAGGTGACTGCCTCCTCGAACGCCACCGCTCCCATCGTCGTCACGGCGATCTTCCATCCCGCCCAAGGCTCGCGCGAGGCGGTGCTGGCTGCCATGGCGCCGGCCATCGCGGCCGTGCACGAGGAGCCGGGCTGCCTCCTGTACGCGATCCACGACGCCCCCGACGGCTCGATCGTCATGATCGAGAAGTGGGAGTCTGCCGAGCTGCTCGACGCCCACGGCGAAGGTGCGGCCGTCGCGGCCTTCCGTGTGTCGCTCGAGGGTCTCGTGAGCGCTCCCGCCGAGGTCACCCGTATGGTGCCGATCCCGATGGGCGAGTCATCCCGGGGCGCGATCTGAGCGACCCTCGGCCCTGAGCCTCGCCCTGGCTGGGGTTTCGACCAACCGTGAGGACGCCCGCACAACCTTTCGGCCGCCCGCACAACCCCTGTGAGCCGTTTTCGCGACGGAAGGGTTGTGCGCGCGCCCCGGATCCGGGGACGGGGTTGTCCTGCGACGCACACTGGACCGATGAGCGAGCCTGAGATCTTCGACGTCGTCGTCATCGGCGCCGGTCCTGTTCCTGTCCGGCGACACGAGCCCGGCTCACCTTCGGGAGAGGACGCAGGCGGTCGCCGACGCGATGCCCCACGCCAGGATCGAGACGATGCCCGGACAGGGGCACGGCGCGAACGACGGCGACCCGGCGCTGGTCGCACGCCTGATCGAGGGCAAGGCCCGCGAGGTGGGTCTCGCCGAGCGCTGAACGGTCCGGGAGAAATCCGCCAGGGGACGGCTGCGAGGGCGCTTGTGGCGACGCTCAGGGCATCGGTTGGCGGAATCGTCCCAGCGTTCGGGCGTCAGGTCTTGCTGACGACGTTCTCGAGATCCTCGCCGGCCAGGAGGTGCTCGAGCTGACGACGGATGAGGGCGGCCACCCGCGGGTACACGGCGTCGGTGTTCCCGCCTTGGTGAGCGGTGATGATCGTGTGGGGCGCGTGCCACAGCGGGTGGTCGCTGGGCAGCGGCTCGGGATCGGTGACGTCGAGGGCTGCGCGCAGCCGCCCGGACTGCAGCTCGGCGAGCAGCGCGTCGGTGTCGACGACCGGCCCGCGGGCCACGTTGACGACCAGCGCGCCGTCCGGAAGTGCCGCGAGCGCGGCCGCGTCCATGAGGTGGCGGGTTGAGGGCGAGCCGGGCACGGCGAGGATCACGATGTCGGCCTCGGGCAGCAGCGCGACGAGCTCGTCCACGCCTCGTACGCCGTCGCGGGCTGTACGTGCGACCTGCGTGATCGTGACCTCGAACGGCCGCAGCCTGTCGACGATCGCGTTCGCGAGGGAGCCCGCGCCGACGACCACGACCCGCCGGTCGGCGAGCGAGGACAGCCGCGGCCCGGACCAGCGGCCCTCGTTCTGAGCGGCGAACGCGTCGGGCAGACCGCGCTGCGAGGCCAGGACGAGTCCGAGCGCGAGCTCAGCCGTCGCGGCCGAGTGGACGCCGCGACCGCTGCACAGCGTGACGCCGTCCGTGATCCAGGGCAGCGCGTGCTCGTACCCGGCAGAAGGCAGCATCACGGACGTGAGGTTCGGCAACCCAGCCAGCTGGCCCCAGCGCTCGAGCTGCACGCAGTAGTGGGGGATCGCGACCGCGTCGACGCTCGCGGCCACCAACGGCGGCAGCGGGGTGAACAGGTCCCAGAGCACCAGCTCCACGCGGTCGCTGAGGTCGGAGAGGCGGAGCAATGCGTCGACGTCGGGAACGGTCACGGTGAGCACGGTGGCAGTCTTGCACTTCTGGCCGGGCCGAAGCACGCCCGTGGAATCCTGGACCGGCGTAGGTCGAATCGCTGGGAGCCCTCGACGCCATCCCTGTCACGTCGCCAGGATGCTGCCCGCCGATACGAGGGCGGCGACCTCCTGGGCAACCTCGGCGGGGGAGCCGACGGCGTCGAGCGTGCGCAGGCTACCGCGCTTGGCGTCGAAGGAGTGCCACATGCGGTTCGCGGCGGCCTCGTCGGAGAAGGGGTGGCCGGGGCGTGTACGGACGCGTTCCAAGCAGACCTCGAGCGATGGCAGCAGGACGGCGTCGTGGATCGGTGGGCGGCCCGGCACCTCCCCGTACGCTTGCGCCCATGCTTCCCAGCCTTCACGTCCTGTGGTCGTTCGGGCTGGTCGTCGCGCTGCTCACGATCACGCCGGGCGTCGACACGGCGCTCGTGCTGCGGTCGGCTGCGGTCGCCGGGAAGGCCCGGGCCTGGGGCGCGATCATCGGCATCGGCTGCGGCACGCTCACGTGGGGGGCCCTCACGGCCGTCGGCGTCAGCGCACTGCTCGCCACCTCGCAGATCGCGTACACGATCGTCCGTCTCGGGGGTGCGGCCTACCTCGTGTACCTGGGAGGCAGGCTGCTGTGGTCGGCGATCCGCGGTCACTCGGGCCCGGCGACGGTCACCACGGGCGTCGCCGACACGTTCTTCGCGGGCTGGCGGCAGGGCCTGTTCACCAACCTGCTGAACCCCAAGGTCGGCGCGTTCTACCTCGCGATCCTGCCCCAGTTCATCCCCACTGACGCCCCGCACCTGACGTGGGGTGTCGCTCTCGCGGCTGTGCACGTCGCCGAGGGCACGGTGTGGCTCGGCCTGGTCCTCGTCCTCGCGCGCTCGCTGCGTGGCTGGCTCGAGCGGCCGATCGTGGTGCGCTGGATCGACGGCGTGGTCGGTACGGTCATTGCGGGCTTCGGCATCCGCCTCGCCCTGGCCGACTGACGTCACCAGCGGACGGGGAAGTCCTTCGGGCTGAGGCCGGCGAGGCTGGAGCCGTACTCGGCGAGCAGGTCGACGGTACGGCGCGCTGCCGGGTTGGTACGGATCGTGTCCTTCATGAGCGCCACGATCCGGCGCTGGGGGGTGGGGTTGAGTAGCGGCACGTACGTGACATCGAACCCCGACCAGGACGCAACCAGCGCGGGGACGACGGCGATGCCGATGCCGGCGGCGACGAACGCAAGGCCGGTCACGTGGTCCTCGGCACGCGCGACGTGGCGCGGGCTGATGCCGGCTGCGCCGCAGGCGTTCTTGATGATCTCGGTGGAGATGTCGTCGCGGAAGTCGTACTCGACCCAGTCCTGGTTGCCCAGCTCCGCGAGATAGATGGTCTCCCGGCCGGCCAGCTCGTGGTCCGGGGGCAGAGCGACGAAGTAGCTGTCGACGCCGATGACCCGCCGCCGGTAGCCGGCGGGCAGGTGCGGGGTCTCGTACGGGTACTCGCTGCGCACCTCGAGGTCCAACGTCCCGTCGGCGCCTGCGGGCACGTCGACGATCGTCAGCTCGAGGGTCAGACCGGGGAACTCCTGGCGCAGCGTGCGGGTGATGCTCGGCATCCACGCGTACGCCGCCGACGCGAACGACCCGATCACCAGACGGGCCACCGAACCCTCGCGCAGGTCGCGGGTCGTGGCGTCCAGCTGGGCCATCGCGTCGAGGACTTCCGCGCTGGCCGCGGCGAGCTCGATGGCCGACGCGGTGGGTACGATCCCGCGGCCCACACGCTCGATCAGCGGGAAGCCGACCTCCTTCTCGAGCGTATGCAGGTGCTGGCTGACGGTCGACGGACGGTAGCCCAGACGACGTGCCGTCTCGCTCACGGAACGGCTGGCGACGACGGCTCGCAGGATGCGCAGACGGTTGAGATCAAGCATGACGAGATCATACGGCTTGGCCGAATGAATGTTCGGTAATCATTGCTTGTGCCGAACGCTCGGCGCGTCGCACAATTGGTGCATGTTCGGCGCACACATCACTGATCGCGACCACGATCGCCTCATGTCAGACCTCGACTTCCTCCGCATGGACGAGCCCGCACGACCGGCTCGCAATCGCCCGTCCCCGTGGCGGCTGCTCGGCCTCCAGACTGGTGGCGTCGAGCACGTAGGGGCCCCCCTCGGGCGCCTCGCCTCCGTCCACTTCTGATCTCGCACGGGAGCACGCGCTCCCGCATCTGACCTTGAGGGGTCACGGACTTCGCCTGAGAGCATTAACGTGCCGGCGAGCTCGTGGCCCCTCGACACGTGTCCGACTGTCGCCTCCCGACGAGACGACAGAATGGGGACATGGCCACGTACGACGTCACGGACTACCGGATCACCGAGCACACGAAACAGGTGCCGGTCGACTGGCAGGATCCGGAGCGGTTCGGGGCGATCAGCATCTTCGTCCGTGAGGTCGTGAAGCTCTCCAAGGTCGACGCGAACCTTCCTCCGCTGATCTTCCTGCAGGGCGGGCCGGGCGGCGAGTCTCCGAGACCGCCGCACAACACCTGGATCGAAGCGGCGACTGAGCACTACCGGGTGCTGCTCCTCGACCAGCGCGGTACAGGTCGCTCCACCCCGATCACCGCCCACGTCGTCACCGCCTTCGTCGACTCGCACGGCGGCGGAGTCACCGGCACAAAGGCCGCGTCTGACTACCTCGCCTGCTTCCGCGCCGACGCCATCGCCGACGACGTGGCCCACCTGAACCGGGTACTCAACGACAGCGTCCCCTGGACGACCCTCGGCCAGTCGTTCGGCGGCTTCATCACGCTGGCCCTGCTGTCAATCCACCCCGAGACCGTGAAGATGGCGATGACCACCGGCGGCATCCCCGCCATCGACCGTACGGCCGACACCCTCTACCCAGACCTGATCCCGGTGCAGACCGCGCGCCACGACGAGTTCCGTACACGCTTCCCCGCGGACCAGGCCCTCTTCGACGACCTCGCCGGCCGCGCCGACGCTGGCGAACTCGTGACCCTCGCAGGCGACGCGCTGAGCGCCCGTCGCCTGCAGATGCTCGGCTGGGACTTCGGCATGAGCACCGGCGTCGACAACCTCCACTGGCTGCTCGACACCGCCCTCGAGACTGACGGCAGCGTCGCCCAGCGGTTCATCGAGAGCGCGGCGAGCAAGACGGAGTACGTGTCCGACCCGCTGTACCTCACGCTCCAGGAGGGCTGCTACCACCAGGGCCATCGCAGCGGCGGCTGGGGCGCGTGGACCACGCTGCAGGACCACCCCGAGTACGCACCGACCGCGCGCCCGTTGCTCACGTTCGGCGAGTTCGCGCAGCCGTGGATGTTCACCGAGATCCGCTCGCTGCGCCCGTTCGCCGGGGTCGCCGAGGAGCTTGCGGGCGAGCGCGACTGGTCGCAGCTCTGGGACGCCGACCGTCTGGCCGCCAACGAGGTGCCGCTCGCGGCCGTCCAGTACACGCGCGACCCGTACGTGGGCCTCGCGGGCGCCCGCCGCTCCCTCGACCGGATCGGCAGCTCGACGCTCTGGGCGACCGACGAGTACCTGCACGACGGCCTTCGCCTGCACGGCGACACGATCGTCCCCGAGCTGATGCGGATGCTCGGCGTGATCTGAGCTTCGCCCCCTGAGCCTGTCGAAGGGTCATGAGGATGCCCGGGTCGACCCTTCGACAGGCTCAGGGATCGGGCGGCAGCTCGCCGCGCATCAGCGGCCCGGACGTCCGGCTGCCGAGATGCTCCATCGCGAGCCGTCCGACAAGCTGCTGATTCGTCGTCGCCCGCTCGGCGCGCCCGTTGCTGACGAAGCTCAACGCCCATCTGACAAGGGTGGACACCTGCTGCTTGAACCCCGCGATCATCAGCAGATGGAGCAGCAGCCACGCCAGCCACGCGACGAACCCGGTCAGCCGCAGCGAGCCGACGCTGGCGACTGCCTCGTACTTGGCGATCGTCGCCATGCTGCCCTTGTCCTTGTACGCGAACGGCCCGGGCTGCGTCGCTCCGGACAGACGTGCGGTGATCGAGCGCGCCGCGTACTGAGCCGACTGGATCGCCGCGGGCGCGACACCAGGCACTCCGGCGATGTTCATGAGGTCGCCGATCACGTACACCTCGGGGTGGCCCGGCAGCGTCAGGTCGTCGTTCACCTTCACACGTCCGGCCCGATCGACCTCGGCGCCCGCCTGCTCGGCGATCATCCGCCCCAGCGGGTTGCCCTCGACCCCGGCCGCCCACACCTTGCAGACCGAGTCGACGCGCTCGGTCGTACCGTCCGCGTGCTTCAGTGTGAGCCCGCTGCCGTCGAGCGAGGTGACGAACGTGTTGAGCACGACCTCGACGCCGAGCCGTACGAGTTCGTGCGCGGCCTTCGCGCCGAGCTGTGTGCCGAACGCCGGCAGCACCTGCGGCGCGCCGTCGACGAGGATCACCCGGGCGCTGCGCGGGTCGATGCTGCGGAACTCGTGCGCGAGCGTACGGTTCGCGAGCTCGCGGATCTGCCCGGCCATCTCGACGCCCGTCGGACCCGCTCCGATGACAACGAACGTCAGCAGCCGGCGCACCTGCTCCGCGTCCTCGGTGATCTCGGCCAGCTCGAACGCGCCGAAGATCCGGCCGCGCAGCTCGAGCGCGTCGTCGATCGACTTCATGCCCGGGGCGAACGTCGCGAACTGCGGGTTGCCGAAGTAGGACTGGCCGGCGCCGGTCGCGAGCACCAAAGAGTCGTACGGGCTCGTGCGCTCCTCGTCGTGGAACCGCCAGCCCACGGTCTTCGAGGCCAGGTCGATCTGCTCGACGAGCCCTTGCACGACCCGTACGTTCCGCTGCCTGCGCAGGATCTCCCGCGTCGCCGGCGCGATCTCGCCCTCGGAGAGGATCCCTGTCGCCACCTGGTAGAGCAGTGGCTGGAAGAGGTGATGGCTCGTCTTGTCGATGAGCGTGATCTCGACGTCCGCCTTGGCCAGGGACTTCGTCACGAACAGCCCGCCGAACCCCGACCCGACCACTACCACCCGATGTGTCATGACTCCTTCCTACCCGCCCCGCAGGTCGTACAGGCCGAACGCGACCGCGTGCTCCACGCCGGGCACATGGGTAAGCATGCTCGGCACGAAGTCAGCGGGCTTCGGGTGCCACGGCAGGTCCGCGAGGTACGCCACGTGCGCCGCGAGCGAAGCGATTGCCTTGTCGAGCGCCGCGTCGCCGATCTCCACGTAGTGGGTGGGCTTCGTCCCGATCAGCAGCAATCGGGTCGTGCCCCACGGCGCCAGGTCCTCGTTCCGGGCGAGCTCCGGGAACACCCACCGGTTGTCGGCGTCGCGGACCGCGTCGAGGGTCGCCATGCCTGCCACGCGATGGTCGGCGTGGTCGACGCCCCACTCGACGAAAAGGCTGCCGCTGCCGCAGACGATCGTGTCGGGCCGGAAGGTACGGATCTCGCGGGCGATCGCGCGCCGCAGGTCCAGCGAGTACTCGAGGGTGCCGTCAGGGAAGTCGAGGATCGACAGCCTGTTCACGCCGACCACGTCGCAGGCCGCTTGTTGCTCCAGGGCCCGCAGAGACCGGGCCTCCTCCGGTGGGCGCTGCATGCCGGCCTCGCCCGCGGTGAGCAGGAGGTACGAGACCTCCACACCCGCCGCGGTCCACACGGCCACCGCGGCCGACGTGCCGTACTCCGCATCGTCGGGGTGTGCCACCACGACGAGCACCCGCTGGAGCGTGGAGGTGTCCAGCGGCGCCAGGGAACTGTTCGGTGCTGTCATGCAGGAACGCTAGTCCGGCATGTCAAGGCCCGATCCCTCTCGTGGCAGTTCTGCGGAGTCTCCGCAGCCGGAGACGTGACGGGTCGGAGGTCTCTACCCTGAGCGCGTCCCCCCGGAAATGCCCGTGTCTGCTCAGGGATGTTCCTCTGACTCCGTGACACAGCGTCCCCATAGGTTGGAAGCGACAGCATCGCCCCGAGGAGACCCAGATCATGGCTGCACAGGCCGTCGAAACCCCCACCGCCCCCGTCGGCCCCCGAGCCGCAGTCCGCACCGACCTCCTGACCAAGACGTACGGGTCCGGCGAGGCCACGGTCCATGCGCTCGACCGGG
>JAYUEA010000025.1:0-2669 GCA_043739465.1 Propionibacteriaceae bacterium | reverse complement strand
CGGCACGGTCGGCGACTCCGGTCAGGCGACCGCGGTCAGGTGCGCGAACTTCACCCCACGGTCGAGCAGCCGTGGCAGCACCTGGGTATAGCCGGCAGCCGTGCCGTGCTCCGGGTGGTTCATGTGGGAGATGACGATGTCACCGGGCTTCACGGCGCCCACCTCCTGGACGATCTGTCTGGGGGTGAACGTCGTGCCGGCGTCTCCGTTGAGGCTGAAGTCCACGACGGGCAGTCCCACCGCCAGGGCGATCGCGGCCGCAACCTCGTCGCAGTAGGCCGTGCCCGGCCGGAAGAAACGCACCGGCGCGTGGCTGATGCTCTCGATGATCGAGTTCCCCTCGACCAGCTCGTCGTAGACCTGACCCACGTCCAGGGTGCCGGTGGACCCGTACGCCTTGTTGCCGTTCACCGACAGCGGCAGGTGCCGGGACCCGTGGCTCTGGATCTCGAACAAGGGGTCCCCGCCGAGCTCCGTCGCGATCGCGAGGTTCTCGGTAATCCAGCGGGCGTTCAACATCAGGGTGGCGGGAACCTTCAGCTGCCGAAGGGTCGCTATCAGTGTCGCGTCGTACCCGCTCCCGCCCTTGCCCCCGCACGCGTCGAACGTCAGCGCGACAAGGCCCTGCGCCACTGCCTGTGCGGAGCCCTTGTTGACCGTGCCCGTGACGTGAAGGTCCCACTCCCGGGGCTTGCGACCGCCGAACTGGGCCACGACCTGCTCCCGGGTGAGCAACGGCTGGTACGTGGCGACCGGGCTCGGCGACGCGCTGCTGGCCGTCGGGGACGGTGGCAGCGACGGCTGGGCGGGCGATGCCGTACCGGATGCCGTCGGGGCCTGCAACGTGGGCCCGTCCATCGCGCTCGGCGCAGACGACGTGCACGCCACGCAGGCCACGACAGCCGCCCCCCCGAGCGCGTTCAGCATCGATCGACGAGTCAGCACGCGCATAGTATGGAGTCTCGAACGGGCCCCGCGCGGGAAATCGAGAGGGTCGTTTCCGACCTTGATCAGCGGCAGACGACCTGGGTGCGGGCGATGAGGTCGGGGAGCGTCTGGCGCCGCGGGTGCCAGAGCACCAGCGAGACGCTGACCATCTGGATCAGCACCAGGAAGTTGCCGCCCTGGGAGAGCAGGGTCCACAGCAGGGTGCGAGGTATTGCCTGACGCCAGCCGATCTTGTCCTTGCCCTTGTCAGCAGGGCACACGGCGATCCCTGCGATGCGTTGGCCCAGGGTCCGTGACCACAGCGAGAGGGTAACCAGCCCGTACACGAGGGTGGCGGCGATCTGGGCGTACGTGGTGATGACGATCAGATGGGTGAGGTCGGCGCTCATCGTGCCCTGCCCCGAGACGAACTGGGTGTACCAGTCCTGCATCCCGTTGAGCGCCCGGGTCTGGAAGTCGTTGATGACGAACGGGAGCACGGCGCTCGCTACGAATGAGACCAGCAGGTTGTCGAGGATCGCCGCGAGGAACCGCCGTCCGAAGGACGCGAGCGCGATGTCGTCAGCGGTGGTCGGGCCGACCACCGAGATGAGACCGGCGGGCGCCATCAGGTACTGGCCTGGAGGCCTTCCGGGCTGCGCCCACGGAGGTGGCACTGAAGGCGCCTGCACCACGGCCGACGCAGGGGTCGGCCCGAGTGGTGTGGGGCCCCGGACCTGGTTCGACCAGGTCTGCCCGTCCCACCACCGCTGCCTCGCGGGGTGCGCGGGATCGCCGTACCACCCGGCTGGGGGAACGGAGCCCGGAATCGGGGAAGGAACGGTCACATCGGCAAGTCTGCCCCATTCCGGAGAGGTCTCTTACGAAGGCTCAGGTCGGGCCGTGCCACAGAGTACGATGCGCCGCGGTGGACCGCCTGTGACGACGTGGGTCGTGCCGACGAAGACCACCGCACGACTCACTTCCCGAAGCACCTGAGGACTCAGACCGTGGACAAGATCGGTCGTTACCGACTCACCCAGCGCATCGGCGCGGGGTCGTTCGCGACTGTCTGGAAGGGTCGCGACGAGGAGCTCGAGGCCGACGTGGCGGTCAAGATCCTCGCGGACAACTGGGCCGACAACGAAGACGTACGCAGCCGGTTCCTCGCCGAGGCGAAGCTGCTGCGACGCATCCAGGATGAGCGGGTCGTGTGCGTGTACGACATCGGAACGCTGCTCGACGGACGCCCGTACTTCGTCATGGACTACGCCAACGGCGGCACCCTGGAGCAGCTGCGGAAGCAGCCTGCCGAGCCCGGTCGCGTGCTGCGACTGTGCGCCGAGGCGGCCCGTGCACTCGAGGTGCTGCACCGGCACCGGATCATCCACCGGGACGTGACGCCCGGCAACATCCTCCTCGACCACTCCGAGACGCAGGGCCTGCGCGTGCTCCTGGCGGACCTCGGCGTCGCGAAGAAGATGGTCGACCGTGCGGGCGCGACGATGACGGCAGGCACCCCCGCGTACATGGCCCTGGAGCAGGCGACCGGCGCCCCGTTCGACGCGCGCGCCGACATCTACTCGATCGGCGCGGTCACGTACGCGCTGCTGTCGGGCAAGCCGCCGTTCCCGGTCAAGACCCTGGCGGACCTGCTCAGCAGGAACCCGGCCATCGGCCCCGCGCCCATCGCTGACCGCATCGGCGCACCCCCCGCCCTGGACGCGTTGCTCAACGCTGCC
>JAYUEA010000024.1:0-2673 GCA_043739465.1 Propionibacteriaceae bacterium | reverse complement strand
CGTAGCGGCCGTTCTGCGCCGTGATCTCCTCGCCCTCGGCGTCCGCACCCACGACGCGCGGCAGGATCAGCAGCCGCATCGCGTCCTCGAGGGTCACCGTGTCGACCGACATGGACTTGAACAGCGAACCCGTACGCGCCTTGGCCGTCTTCGGCGCATCCTCGGGGAGGACCTCGGTGACGTAGGGACCGTAACGGCCGTCCCTCGCGACGACCGGCAGCTTCGTGTCAGGCGTGGTGCCGAGCTCGCGCTCGGTGATCGCCGGCGCGTCGAGCAGCTCGTGCGCGTAGTCGGCGGTCAGCTCGTCGGGCGGCAGGTCCTCGGGCACGTTGGCGCGCTTGCCGTCGCCGGTCTCGATGTAGGTGCCGTAGCGGCCCACGCGCACCGTGATCTCGGGGTCGCCGTGCACCGGGAAGCTCGACAGGGCGCGGGCGTCGATGTCCCCGAGCTCGGTGACGGACTCGCGCAGCCCTTCGTCGCCCTCCTTGTCGGTGCCGAAGTAGAAGTCGCTGAGCACGGTCTTCCGGTCAGCACCGCCGTTGGCGATCTCGTCGAGCGTCTGCTCCATGTCGGCGGTGAACGCGTAGTCGACGAGGTGTCCGAAGTGCTCCTCCAAGAGCCGGGTCACGGCGAAGGCGAGCCAGGTCGGTACGAGCGCGGAGCCCTTCTTGAACACGTAGTCGCGGCTGGTGATCGTGCGGAGGATCGACGCGTACGTGCTGGGGCGCCCGATCTCGAGCTCCTCGAGCTTGGCCACCAGGCTGGGCTCGGTGTAGCGGGCCGGCGGGCGCGTCTCGTGACCCGCGGGAACGACGTCGATGACGTCCAGCCCCTTGCCAGCAGCCAGTTGCGGCAGCCGGGCCTGCGAGTCGTCCGAGGTCTCATCGGGGTCGTCGTGCGCCTCGACATAGGCCTTGAGGAAGCCCGGGAACTTGATCGTACGGCCGGAGGCGGTGAGCGTGCACTCGGTGACCGGGGTGCCGAGGACGTCGACCGTGCTGTGGCGGGCGGCGATCTGGACGCTGACCGACTCGCCGACAGCGTCGTTCATCTGGGAGGCGACGGTGCGCATCCAGACCAGCTCGTACAGGCGGCGCTGGTCGCCCGTCAGCCCGGTCTCCGCGGGCGTCTGGAAGACCTCGCCGGCGGGTCGGATGGCCTCGTGGGCCTCCTGCGCGTTCTTGACCTTCGACGCGTAGACGCGCGGCTTGGCCGGGAGGTAGGTGGGGCCATAGAGCGCCAGCACCTGCGCGCGAGCCGCGACGATCGCGGTGCCGGAGAGCGTCACCGAATCCGTACGCATGTAGGTGATCCAGCCACCCTCGTACAGGTCCTGCGCCACCGACATCGTGCGCTGCGCGGTGAAGCCGAGCTTGCGGCCGGCCTCCTGCTGGAGCGTCGTCGTGCGGAACGGCGCGTACGGGCGGCGCGTGTACGGCTTCGCGTCGACGCTGGTGACGGTGACCTTCGAGGAGCGCAGCGCGGCGGCGACGGTCTCGGCGGCGGCCTGGTCGAGGTGGACCAGGGCTGTACGGATCGCGCCGGCGGCGGAGAAGTCGCGGCCCTGGGCGACACGCGTCGCGCCCACGGCGGTGAGGCGAGCGGTGAAGGTGCTCGGGGTGGCCTCGGGGCCGGCGTCGAGGGTGGTGTCGACGTCCCAGTACGAGGCGGTGACGAAGCTGATCCGCTCGCGCTCTCGGTCGACGACGAGCCTTGTGGCGACCGACTGCACGCGGCCGGCGGAGAGACGGGGCATGACCTTGCGCCACAGGACCGGGCTGACCTCGTACCCGTAGAGCCTGTCAAGGATGCGCCGGGTCTCCTGCGCGTCGACGAGGTCGGTGTCGAGGTCACGCGTGTTGGCGACGGCGTCGGCGATGGCCTGCGGTGTGATCTCGTGGAAGACCATCCGCTGGACCGGGACCTTCGGCTTCAGCTCCTGCAGCAGGTGCCACGCGATGGCCTCGCCCTCGCGGTCACCGTCGGTGGCGAGCAGGAGCTCGTCGGCGTCAGCCAGTCTCGCCTTGAGGAGCTTGATCGTCGCCTTCTTGTCGGCGGTGACCACGTAGAGGGGGGTGAAGCCGTGGTCGACGTCGATGCCGGTACGAGCCCAGGGCTCCTTCTTGTACTTGTCCGGCACCTCACCGGCGCTCGTCGGAAGGTCGCGGACGTGTCCGCGGCTGGACTCGACGATGTAGCCCGCACCGAGGTACGACGCGATCTTGGTCGCCTTCGTAGGCGACTCGACGATCACGAGTCGGCGACCGGCCACAGGCACTCCTTAAGGTACGGAAACGTCGTCACTGTAGACCAGGACGCCAGATGTGAATCTCCGCAGGTCCAGGAACGCGTCGCGAGAGAGCCTCGAGGATGGGTTCCGACACGGTCGGCGAGACAACCTGTGCGCTCCGGCGAGACACCCCCTACGACCCGCGGGACCTGGGCGCTCGGCGAGAAGTCAGCCGCGAGTAGCCGTCGAGGAGAGACCTCGTACCCGTCGGGGAAAGGTCTGGTACCTCTCAACCAGAGATCCTGTACGGCTCGGCGGGAAGCGGGGTCAGCGCTGATAGCCGAGTTGTGGTTGTTCTCAGGAGGGCGTCGGGGCCTTCAGTTGCGAGTAGCGGAGTTGTGGTGGTTCTGAGAGCCCCCTGGCCGTTGGGACAACCACACCTC
>JAYUEA010000023.1:0-2684 GCA_043739465.1 Propionibacteriaceae bacterium | reverse complement strand
CGACTCCGAAGGACGTGCTACGGCGCTACACCGGCCTCACAGGGCTGCCGGCCCGGCTGCCCGCCTGGTCGTACGGGCTGTGGCTGTCGACGTCGTTCACCACCGACTACGACGAGGCGACCGTCACGAGCTTCGTCGACGGGATGGCCGAGCGGGGGCTGCCGCTGTCGGTGTTCCACTTCGACTGCTTCTGGATGCGCGAGTACCAGTGGTGCGACTTCACCTGGGACCCTCGGACGTTCCCCGACCCGGAGGGCATGCTGGCGCGGCTCAAGGCGAAGGGGTTGAGGATCTGCGTGTGGATCAACCCGTACATCGCCCAGCGTTCGGCCCTGTTCGAGGAGGGGGCAGCGGCCGGCTACCTGCTGAGGACCACCGCCGGTGACGTCTGGCAGTGGGACATGTGGCAGGCCGGCATGGGGCTCGTGGACTTCACGAACCCGGACGCCGTGACCTGGTTCCAGGGCAAGCTGAAGACGCTGCTCGACCAGGGCGTCGACGCCTTCAAGACCGACTTCGGCGAGCGGATCCCGAGCGAAGGGGTCGCCTGGTTCGACGGCTCCGACCCGGAGCGGATGCACAACTACTACGCACACCTGTACAACAAGGCGGTCCACGACCTACTGGTTGCCGAGAGGGGAGAGGGCGAGGCGGTCCTGTTCGCCCGTTCGGCCACGGCCGGAGGTCAGCAGTTCCCGGTCCACTGGGGCGGTGACTGCGACTCCACGTACGCGTCGATGGCCGAGTCGCTACGCGGCGGCCTTTCGCTCGCGATGTCGGGGTTCGGCTACTGGAGCCACGACATCGGCGGCTTCGAGGGCACGCCGGACGCAGGGGTGTTCAAGCGCTGGCTGCCGTTCGGCCTGCTGTCGAGCCACTCCCGCCTGCACGGGTCGGGTTCGTATCGCGTGCCGTGGGCGTTCGATGACGAGGCGGTCGACGTCACGCGGCGGTTCACGCATCTCAAGCTGTCGCTCATGCCGTACCTGGGTCGCGTGGCCGAGGAGGCCAGCGGCGAAGGCGTCCCCATGATGCGGCCGATGGTGCTGGAGTTCCCTGAGGACCGCGGCGCCAGGTACGTCGACACGCAGTTCATGCTCGGCGACGCATTGTGTGTCTCACCGGTCTTCCGGGCCGACGGTGCCGCCGACACGTACCTCCCGAGCGCCGGCTGGCGCCACCTGCTCGAAGGTGAGGTCGCCGGACCGGGATGGACCACGCGGACGTACGGGTTCGACTCGCTCGGCCTGTACGTGCGGCCGGGGACCGTGTTGCCGGTGGGCGCGATCGACGACACCCCGGAGTACGCGTGGGCCGAGGGCGTGACGTTGCGCGCGTACGACCTGCCCGACGGCTTCGATCAGACCGTCCGCGTGCCCGGTGGCACGGGGAGCGGTGCGAGCTTCCGCGTCCGCCGGGACGGCGACGTTGTCACGGCATCGACCACCGACGCACCCGGTGTCTGGACTCTGGCCGTCGTCGGCGGCCAAAGCGTCACCGCGAGGGGAGCGACCGAGGTCAGCCTGGCGCTCGGAAAGGGTTGATCGCCGCTCTGGAAGGCCGGCCGCACGGGACATAGGGTCGGGCAATGGCCACACGTCCGCTCACGGTCTGCAACTTCGTCACGGTCGACGGCAGGTACGAGGATGACGCCCACGACATCGCGTCGTTCTTCGAACACCAGCATCCGGACTACGCGGGTGCTGATGACTTCGACCACTACGCCACGAGCCTGCTGCGCCGCTCCGACGTCGTGCTGCTGTCGGGCCGTCGCTCGGCGCTGGGCAACCTCAGCTATTGGGCCTCGGTGCCCGGCGATCCCGGCGCGACCGACATCCGGCGCGAGTTCGCCAGCCTGTTCGCGGTCGTCGAGAAGGTCGTCGTCTCCGACACGATCACGTCTGAGGACCTCGTGCCGTACGAGAACACACGCATCGTCCGTCTCGCCGACGCGCGCGCCGAGGTGGCCCGGCTCAAGACGGAAGAGGGCGCGGGCATTCTCGTACTGCTCGGCTGCGTCCTCTGGAACGACCTCATGGCTGCGGGCCTCATCGACGAGCTCCACCTCGTGACGTTCCCGCTGATCGCAGGCTCGGGGGTCCCCCTCTTCGACGCCCGCCCCGATTCCTTCCTGAAGCTGCTCGAGACGAAGACCTGGTACGACTCCGGCAACGTGCTGATGCGCTGGCGCGTAGACCCCGTGGACACCTGACCAAGCGCATACGGCTTAGGTCGCGCCCGGCCTTGCGCCCTACCCGATGACGGCTCCCGAGCCACAGCTCCACGCGCCCTGCGACACGTACGCGATCTCCGCGCCGATCCCCGACGCGTAAGCGATGGGCGCCACACCGAACCCGTACCAGACCATGGCCATGGACCCGCAGCCGATGCCCCCGGCGTACCTGGGCAACGTCGCTACGATGCGGCCGGGTACGCGAGTTCTTCCTGACATGTACGCAACAGCCGCTCCGCAGGGCACGTACGACATCGAGACCTCCGGCTCCCAGAACGACGTCGCACCAATGGCAGTCGGCGGCACCCTGTCAACGAATTAGGTAACGGGCCACTGGTGTCGCGCCGTCCTCGAATAGGCTGAGGCCGTGACCGACCTCACCGTTCTCGTCATCGGCTCGGGAGGCCGTGAGCACGCCTTGGCGCGTGCGATCGCAGCAGATCCCGGAGTC
>JAYUEA010000022.1:0-2685 GCA_043739465.1 Propionibacteriaceae bacterium | reverse complement strand
CCCTCGCCCACTTCTCCGACGGCACGCTGCGTCGCGTCCACTCGCCGTCGAAGGCGACGAGCAGAAGCGTGAAGCCGGCCATCGCGGTCGGGTGCTCCAGATAGGCCTCCACGCCTCGCCTACTGGACGCGAAGCCCTCGAGATGCTCGGCACCCGTCGATCGTGACGACGAGTCGCCGCCCGTCTTTGAGCGGCGTCGCCGCAGTCCATCCAGAAGTCCCACGCACGCCATTATCCCGGCGCGGACGCTAGGCTGGCCGAAGTCGCCCATACAGCACGCTGCGTAAGGAGCCCTCCCGCTATGTCGACCAATGTCACTCTCCCGGCACTCGGTGAATCGGTCTCGGAGGGTACGGTCTCCCGCTGGCTGAAGAAGGTCGGCGACGCCGTCGCTGTCGATGAGCCACTCCTCGAGGTCTCGACCGACAAGGTCGACACGGAGATCCCGTCGCCCGTGGCGGGCGTGCTGCTCGAGATCACCGTCGACGTCGACGAGACGGCGCCCGTCGGCGCGGTGCTCGCGGTCATCGGCGAGGCGAGCGAAGCAGGAGCGCCCGCCGCTCCTGCCGCCCCCGCCCCTGAGGCTGTCGCACCCGAGCCGGCGCCTGCACCCGTGGTCGAGCTGGCTCCCGCAGCCCCTGCTCCCGCGCCGGAAGCCGCCCCCGTTGCTCCCTCCGCGCCGGCTGCTCCTGCCCCGGCCGCGAGCGGCACCGAAGTCACCCTCCCTGCTCTGGGCGAGAGCGTGTCGGAGGGAACCGTCTCCCGCTGGCTGAAGCAGGTCGGCGACCACATCGACACCGACGAGGCCCTCGTCGAGGTCTCCACCGACAAGGTCGACACCGAGATCCCCTCCCCAGTCTCCGGCACCGTGCTGGAGATCCGCGTCGGCATCGACGAGACCGTGCCCGTCGGCTCCGTGCTCGCCATCATCGGCGACGCCTCCGCAGCCGCGCCGGTCCCGGCACCTTCCGCAGCTCCCGCGCCCGTGGCAGCCCCGGCTCCCGAGCCTGAGCCCGCACCGGCGCCGCCCGCACCGGCCCCTGCTCCTGCACCCGAGCCCGTCGCTGCCCGGGCCGCCGAGGCTCCAGCAGCAACGGCACCCGTCAACGCGGTCGCCCCGCGTCGTTCCAGTGAGGCCGAAGCGGACGACACATACGTGACACCCCTGGTCCGAAAGCTCGCCGTGCAGCACGGCGTCGACCTTGCCGGCGTGGCCGGCACCGGAGTCGGCGGCCGCATCCGCAAGCAGGACATCATCGATGCGGCGGAGGCCGCCAAGAAGGCTGCTCCTGCGGCGGCTCCTGCAGCACCTGTCGCGGCGGCAGCCCCGGCAGCGGCAGCGGCAGCGGTGTCGAGCCAGCGCGGTTCGACCGAGAAGATCTCCCGGCTGCGCGCGACCATCGCCCGCCGCATGGTGGAGTCGCTCCAGGTCTCGGCCCAGCTCACGGCCACGGTCGAGGTCGACCTCACCAACGTGTCCAAGCTGCGCGCGAAGTACAAGGAAGACTTCAAGGCCCGCGAGGGTGCATCCCTGTCGTACCTCCCGTTCATCACGAAGGCCACCATCGAGGCGCTCAAGCAGTTCCCGAAAGTCAACGCGACGATCGACACCGAGGCCGGCACGATCACGTACCCGAACGCCGAGCACGTCGGGATCGCCGTCGACACGCCCAAGGGCCTGCTCGTACCGGTCATCAAGGACGCGGGCGACCTCAGCGTCGCGGGCCTGGCGAAGAAGATCGTCGACCTCGCAGCCCGGACACGTACGAGCCAGGTCACTCCCGACGAACTGACCGGCGGCACCTTCACGATCACGAACTACGGCTCGGCGGGCACGCTCTTCGACACGCCGATCATCAACCAGCCGCAGGTCGCGATCCTCGGCACCGGTGCGCTGGTCAAGCGCCCCGTGGTGATCGACGACGACGAGCTCGGGGAGATCGTCGCGGTCCGCGACATGATGTACCTGTCGATGTCGTACGACCACAGGCTGGTCGACGGCGCCGAGGCTGCACGCTTCCTGAGCGCCGTGAAGGCTCGCCTCGAGGCCGGTGACTTCGCCGCCGAGCTCGGCGCGTGACGTCACCGGCGTGGGTCACGACACGGGGTAGAGACCTCGCGTTCGTCCGGCTGGGGATCGACGAGACACCCCCACGCCTGATCGACTACCGCTGGGCGTGGGACGAGCAGCGGCGACTTCACGCCGAGATCGCGGCCGGCACCCGCCCGGGCACGGTGCTGCTCCTGGAGCACAGCGACGTGTACACGGCCGGGCGCCGCACCGAACCGCAGGAGCGGCCGCAGGACGGCACGCCGGTGATCGACGTGGACCGCGGCGGCAAGATCACCTGGCACGGGCCGGGACAGCTCGTCGGCTACCCCCTCGTGAGACTTCCCGACGGCGTGTACGTGGTCGACTACGTGCGCCGACTCGAGGAGGCCCTCATCCGTACAGTCCGCGGCTACGGGCTGCCGGCGATACGCGTGGCCGGTCGCTCAGGGGTCTGGCTACCGGCAACCGCGGGCCGTCCAGAGCGCAAGGTGGTGGCGATCGGCATCAGGGTCGCGGCCAAGACGACGCAGCACGGGTTCGCTCTGAACGTCCGCCCCGACCTCGGCGCCTTCGAGAGAATCATTCCGTGCGGCATCGAGGACGCGGGCGTGACGTCGCTGGCCGAAGAGCTG
>JAYUEA010000021.1:0-2687 GCA_043739465.1 Propionibacteriaceae bacterium | reverse complement strand
TGCCGCGGCCGCAGCGTCGGCGGCACGCGCCGTCGCCTCGTCGACCACCGTCAGGACGAGGGATGCCGCGACTGCCGCCGGGAGCTCCTCGTCGAACGTCTGCGAGAGCTTGAGGATCGGCAGCCGGATTCCAGCCTCGCGGAGCTCTACGCCCTCCGGCACCGTCGCGACGCCGAGCCAGTCCGCCGCGCCCGCGGCCTCGACAGCGCGACCGACCTGGACCGCGCCGTGCCCGTACGCGTTCGCCTTGATAGCCAACAGCACGGCCGCGTCGCCGACGTGAGCCCTGATCGCCTCGAGGTTGGAGACGATGTGGTCGAGGTGGACCCGCGCGTGCGTCGCGTACAGCATGTGCTCATTTGTAGCCCATCGGCGGCGGGTCCTACAGCCGGGTTCACGCCGACGCACGCAGAATGGGCGCATGCGTGCACTCCCCGCTGCGATCCTCGCCGCTGCCTGTCTCTTGTTCTGTGCGTCGTGCGCTCGCAGCGCGCCGCCCGGAGTGACCATCGAGAGCGCCGCGCCCGAGGCGTCGGCCACCACCACGTGGCGGTCCGAGGCGCCCGTGACTCTTGAGGTCGGGAAGTCGACCGACCTGTCGGCGACCCGCGGCCTGGCGAAGGCCGTCGTCACCGTGGAGTCGATCACCGAGAACGCCACCTGCCCGAGCGGGCTTGTGAAGCCGAAGAACGGTCAGTTCGTCGCCGTGACGATCAGCGCGACCCGCAAGGACACGAGCGAGGGCTTCGCGATGGCCGTGTACGACTGGGGCACGGTCGACGGCTCCGGCAAGGCAGTCGACGGGAAGGTCGCCGTCTCGACGGGCCTGTGCCTCCAGGACGGCACCGCGCTGAAGCTCGACTGGGACGCCTCCGGCCGCACGGCGGGGACGCTCATCATCGACGCCCCGAAGACCGTCACCGCGATCACGGCGACGAACAACATGATCAGCCCCGCGGTCACTGTGACCTTGACGATGCCGGCGCGCTGACATCTGAGCGTGCCGATCCCTGAGCCTGTCGATCCCCGCATCGATAGGGTCGCGGGTGTGACGACGAGGGTAGCGATCTTCGATCTCGGGATGGTTCTGGCGACGCCGGTGGGCATCTACGAGGGGCTGGCACAGCTGTTGGGGACCACCCCTGAGGCCGTGCTCAAGGGCTTCTGGGGTCCGCACCGGCACGCGTACGACGAGGGCAGTTCCGACCGTGACTTCTGGGAGGCGGCGTTGCCGCTCATCGAGGGCGCGCAGGTCACGGACCTCGACGCCATGCTGCCCGACCTCGTGGCCGCCGACACCAACGGCTGGCGGAACATCCGCCCTGGTGCCCGCGAGATCCTCGCCGAGCTGAACGCCCTCGGCGTGCCCGTACATGTCCTGTCGAACGCCCCCCGACACTTCGCGGATAGCGCGGCCACGTTCGACTGGGGCGACCTCGTCGACACCTTCTTCTTCAGCGGCCCGCTCGGCGTAGCGAAGCCCGACCCCGCGATCTACGCGGCCGTCGAGGACTCACTCGGCCTGCCGGCGGACACGCTGTGGTTCATCGACGACAAGCAGGAGAACGTCACGGCAGCCACCTCTCGCGGGTGGCACGCGCACCTGTGGATCGACGACGACGACACCCGCGCGTGGCTTGCCGCACAGGGTTTCCTCGCCTGACTCCGGGTGCGGCAACTTGGCGTACGGTGGAAGTGATCCGACGACGACGCCGGTTCACTGGAGGTCTGAAGATGTTCGCTTCGCAGCTTGAACACATGACCAACGGCCGGGGGTTCATCGCCGCCCTGGACCAGAGCGGTGGCAGCACCCCGAAGGCGCTGGAGCTGTACGGGATCCGCAAGGGCTCGTACAACGGCGACACCGAGATGTACGACCTCGTCCACGCGATGAGGGAACGGATCGTCACCAGCCCGTCGTTCACCGGCGCGCACATCCTCGGCGCGATCCTCTTCGAGAAGACCATGGACCGTACGTTCGGCGGTCAGCCCGCGGCGGACTACCTGTGGGAGACCAAGCACGTCGTCCCGTTCCTCAAGGTCGACAAGGGCCTCGCCGACGAGGATCAGGGCGTACGGCTCATGAAGCAGATCCCGAACCTCGACGCCCTGCTCGAGCGGGCCAAGGCCGCACGGGTCTTCGGGACCAAGATGCGCTCGGTCATCCGTTCGGCCGATCCGGAAGGCATCGCGGCGATCGTCGACCAGCAGTTCGGGCTGGGCCACCGGATCGCGGCCACCGGGCTGGTCCCGATCCTCGAGCCCGAGATCGACATCAACGCCGCTGACAAGGCCCAGTGCGAGGAGCTCCTCATGGACGCGATCGGCCGGCACCTGCTCGCCGACGACGCCGGAGGGCCGATCATGTTCAAGCTCACGATCCCGGAGGTCGACGGCTTCTACACCCCGCTCATCGAGCACCCCGAGGTGGTCCGCGTGGTCGCGCTCTCCGGCGGCTACAGTCGCGCGGAGGCGAATGACCGACTCGCCCGCAACCCGGGCCTGATCGCGAGCTTCTCGCGCGCGCTCACCGAGGGCCTCCACGCCGACATGACCGCCGAAGGCTTCGACGCGACTCTCGCCGAGTCGATCAGCTCGATCTACGAGGCGTCGACCACCTGAACCACGACCGGACAGGCTCCCGCGAGCCTGTCCGGTCGTACGTTTAGAGCCTGTCCGGTCGTACG
>JAYUEA010000020.1:0-2697 GCA_043739465.1 Propionibacteriaceae bacterium | reverse complement strand
GTCTCGATTCGCGGCTCGAAGTTCTCTTCACGTTGCTGCCGACGAGGAAGATTTCGGCGAGCGAAGCCCGCCGGGTTCGCCGAGAGTCGTCAACCGCGTCGTTTGGCACCCGGATTCGCCGCTCTTGCCGCGTCTCGACGAACCAGGTCCGCAAGAGCCCCGCCCAGGTGATGGAGGGCCCGGCGACCTCTCGGCAGGCCCGGCAGCGGTATCGTCGGCCTCTGAGCAGGACCACCACCAGGGAGGATCAGCGATGATCGACGAGTCGTCCGCGAGCGTCCGCGCCGCCATCGAGCAGGGGCGTACAGCCCTGGGGATCGAGTTCGGCTCTACCCGGATCAAGGCGGTGCTGATCGGCGAGGACAACGCGCCGATCGCCACGGGCGGCTACGACTGGGAGAACCAGTTCGTCGACCGCACCTGGACCTACTCGCTGGATGCTGTACGGACCGGTCTGCAGGCTGCGTACGCGTCGCTGGCCGCCGAGGTCACCGAGAAGTACGGGATCGAGCTGCGCACCGTCGGAGCCCTCGGCGTCTCGGCGATGATGCACGGCTACCTCGCGTTCGACGCCTCCGGTGACCTGCTCGCGCCCTTCCGCACCTGGCGCAACACGACCACCGGTGCTGCCAGCGAGCAGCTCACGGGGCTCTTCGGCTACTCGATCCCGCAGCGCTGGTCGATCGCGCACCTCTACCAGGCGATCCTGGGCGGCGAGGACCACGTCGGCTCGATCGCGCACCTCAACACTCTCGCGGGGTACGTGCACTGGCAGCTGACCGGTCAGAAGGTGCTGGGCGTGGGCGACGCGTCCGGCATGTTCCCGATCGACATCGCGACGGGTTCGTACAACCTCGGCATGGTCGGCCAGTTCGACGACCTCGTCGCCGAGCGTGGCTTCGGCTGGAGGCTGGGCGACATCCTTCCGACGGTCCTGTCCGCCGGGGAGTCGGCCGGTCAGCTGACCGCCGAGGGCGCCGCGCTGCTGGACCCGTCCGGCGTGCTGCAGGCGGGCGTGCCGTGCTGCCCGCCCGAGGGCGACGCCGGTACGGGCATGGTCGCGACGAACTCCGTCGCGCGCCGTACGGGCAACGTCAGCGCGGGCACGTCGATCTTCGCGATGGTCGTGCTCGAGCACGACCTGTCCGAGATGCACCCAGAGCTCGACCTCGTCACCACGCCGGCGGGCGACCTCGTGGCGATGGTGCACTGCAACAACGGCGCCAGCGAGCTCAACGCGTGGGTGGGAATGTTCGGGGAGTTCGCGGCTCGGATCGGCGCCACGGCTGAGATCGGCGCGGTGTTCGAGAGCCTGTTCACCGCCTCACTGGACGGGGAGCCGGACGCCGGCGGTCTGCTGGCCTACAACTACCTCTCGGGCGAGCACATCACGGGTCTCGAAGAGGGCCGGCCACTGTTCGTACGGACTCCCGACAGCCACTTCACCCTGGCCAACTTCATGCGCGCCCAGCTGTTCGCGGCCCTGTCGAGCCTGCGGATCGGCATGAACGTGCTGCTGGCGACCGAGCACGTACAGCTCGACTCGCTGTTCGCCCACGGTGGCCTGTTCAAGACGAAGGGGGTCGCCCAGCGCTACCTCGCCGCCGCGGTGGATGCCCCGGTCTCGGTCGGCGACATCGCGGGGGAGGGCGGCGCCTGGGGCATCGCGCTGCTGGCCGCGTTCGCCCGGGACCGTACGGGCCAGTCGCTCGCCGACTACCTGGCTGCGAACGTGTTCGCCGGGGCCAGCCTCGAGACGATCTCGCCCGACCCGGTGGATGTTGCAGGGTTCGACGCGTACGTGACTCGGTTCAGCGCGGGCCTGCCGATCGAGCGCGCGGCGGTCGAGCACAGCTGAGGGGCTTGGCAAGCTCTGGCAAGGACCAAGGCTTGGCAACCGGTGGTGCGTGGGTACGGGACCGAGCAGGATGAGTCTCGTACCCGATCCTCGAGGAGTCCCACATGGCATCAGTTGGCGTGCAGATGATGATGGTCCGGGAGCAGGTCGCGACTGACGGCTTGCTGCCCGTGCTCGAGCGGATCGCGGGGCTCGGCTACACCTCGGTCGAGCTGTCGCAGATCGCGACCCACGATGCGAACATCACGGCGCTGGCGAAGGCACGTACGGAGCTCGGCATCGAGACCGCCGCGCTCTCCGTGGCGCTGCAGAAGTCGATTGTGGCTACGGGTGATGCGCTCGACACCGACTTCGACAAGATCGTCGACGACTGCCGCCGCCTCGACTGCTCGTACCTGCGCATCGGCATGATGCCGTTCCCGGCCATGGTCTCGAAGCCAGCGGTCGAGGAGTTCTCGCGGCAGTGCGAGGACGCGTCGCTGCGGCTGCTGGCGCAGGGCATCCAGCTGGCGTACCACAACCACCACGTCGACTACTCCAAGCACGACGGGGAGACGCTGTTCGACATCGTGCGGCGGCTGTCGCCGAGCCTGCACTACGAGATCGACGTGCACTGGGTACAGCGGGGCGGGAGGAACCCGGTCGACGTGCTGGGCGAGGTCGCCGGCCAGGTCGAGCTCGTACATCTCAAGGACTACCGCATCGGCCTGCTGCCCGCCTCGGCGCTGGAACTGCTGGCCGCAGGGGACAAGGCCGGCTTCAGCCGCGAGTTCGCCGCTCTCGTGCAGTTCGCCGAGGTCGGCTCCGGCACCCTCGACTTCGGCGCGATCATCCCGGCG
>JAYUEA010000019.1:0-2701 GCA_043739465.1 Propionibacteriaceae bacterium | reverse complement strand
CTGCGTGCACTCGCACAACCCTTTGTGCGCCCGCACAACCCCTGTGACGCGATTTCGCGACGGATGGGTTGTGCGAGTGGCGTCAGAGCGACGGAAAGGTTGTGCGCGTCGGGTCAGCGCTTGCTGCGAACGAACATCCCCATGGAACGCAGGATCAGGAAACCGATCCCGCCGACGATGCCGAAGAGCACCAGCGACATCGGGACGACCGGCCACTGGACGCCGAGGTCGCCGCCGCCGACCGTCGTGATGATCACGTACAGGCCGAGCAGCACCGTCATCCCCAGTCCCAGCGCACCCAGCATGAGCATCACGCCGCCGATGCTGCCGATGAGCGCCTTGCCGATGCCGATGAGTACGCCCTTGGCGCCGGGCCTCTCCGAGATCACGAAGTGACCGCGTCGCGGGGTGAACGCCGTCCTCAGCTGCTCGAACGGTGTCGGCGGCGCCTCTTCAGCCTCGAAGATCGGCCTGTCGTCCCGCCCGGGTGTGGTCACGGGGCCAGGCTACTGGTGTTGCGTGGCCGAAATCTGTTCACGGTTGGCGGGGTCCGGGTGCGTACATCGCACGGCGCCGGAGCGCAGCCGTACCGGGTCGTACGACGAGCTTCGGCAACGCCGCGAGGTGCGTGCCCGGGGCGCGCCACGCGTCAACGGATTTCGGCCACGCCGGCACTAGGCCTTCGGAGGCCACTGAGCACCTCAGACGAGAAGCTGGGTGGCGGCCAGCTCGCGGTACAGGGGCGAGGTCTCGAGGAGCTCCGCGTGCGTCCCCCTGGCCACGACTCGGCCCTCTTCGAGGACCACGATCTGGTCGGCATCCACGACCGTGGCGAGCCGGTGGGCGATGACCAGGGTGGTGCGGCCCGTCGATGCGGCGGAGAGCGCATCACGGAGCAGCTGCTCGTTGCGTCCGTCGAGGTTCGAGGTCGACTCGTCGAGCAGCAGCACGGGCGCGTCGGTCAGCAGTGCACGGGCGATCGCGAGGCGCTGCCGCTCGCCGCCGGACAGCAGCACGCCCTCCTCGCCGACCGGTGCGTCCAGGCCGCGCGGGTTGCGCCGTACGACCTCGGCGAGATTCACCGCCTCGAGGACCCGCCAGCAGTCGTCGTCGGTCGACAGCGGTGACGCGAGGACCAGGTTGTCGCGAAGGCTGCCGGCCAGCGCCGGCGCGTCCTGCTCCACGTAGCCGTACTGCGCACGCAGCACCTCGCGCGGCAGCCGCCGGATGTCGACGCCACCGAGCCGGATGGTGCCGGCGCCGATGTCGTAGAAGCGCTCGAGCAGCCCCAGCACCGTGCTCTTGCCGGCGCCCGACGGACCGACGAGGGCTGTACGAGTGCCCCGCGGGACCTCGAACGAGACGTCGGTCAGGACCTGTACGGGATCGTCGCCGGTCTCGTACGCGAACGACACGCTCTCCAGCTCGATGGCTGGCTGGTCGGGGGCGCCGGTCGCGTTGAGGCGCCCGGCGAGCTGCGTATCAGAGCTGTCCGTCGTGGTCTCCAGCGGCAGGTCGAGCAGCTCCGTGATGCGGCCGAGCGCCCCGAGTGCGCTCGACACCGAGGTCACCGCGCCGAAGGCGTTGCCGATCGGCACGGCCAGTAGGAAGAGGAACAGCAGGAACGCGGTGAGACCGCCGATGGTGAGGACTCCCGACGCCACCCGGTAGCCGCCGACTCCTACCACCATGAGGAACGCGAGGTTCAGCGCCACGGTTGCGGTGGGTACGACGGGGGCCGAGGCGCGGGCCACTTCGACACCGGCACGCCAGGCGTCGGAGGCCAACGCCAGGATCCCCGCCGTCTCTCGGTCGACCGCGCCGGATGCACGGATGGTGCGGACGGCCCCGATCGACCGCTCGACGTCAGCGGTCAGCGCGCCGACAGCGTCCTGCTGACGGCGGCTGGCCGCACGGATGCTGCGACTCAGCCCGCCCACGACGGTCATGGCGAGCACGAGCACCAGAACGGTCAGTCCGAGAAGCAGCGGGTCGATGATGAGCATCCCGATCAGTGCCCCGACGAGGGTGACGGCACCGCCGACCGCGTCGATGAGGCCCTGGGTGAGGACGGCGTACAGCAACGTCGTGTCCGTACCGATCCGGGAGACCAGGTCGCCCGTACGGCGTCGGTCGTACTCGCTGATCGGCAACCTCAGCACGTGCCGGACGAGTCGTTCGCGGGCCGTCAGCACGACCGAGGTGCCGGCTCGCTGAAGCAGGTAGTGCTGGACGCCCCCGATGATCCCGTTGAGCACCAGCAAAGCGACGAGCAGCCAGAGCATGGTGCCGAGCGGCGCCGACGCCTGGACCCGGCGAACGAGATCGGAGACGACCAGCGGCTGCCCCAGGGCCGTCGCGGCGCCGACGACCGAGAGCGCGATCGCCATCACGAGGACGCTGCGGTGGGGGGCCATGTACGGCAGCAGGTCCTTGATCCCGGCGCGCGGTCCGGCACCGCGGACCGGTCGCGAGAACGGCCCGCGCCTGGTGGCTTCGCTCATCGAGATCCGTACCTCGTGTGGACGGCCTGCGTGTGGGTGGACACGTCAGCCGAGCCTAGTGGGGCGTTACCTTGATTCGTTTGCGGTTGGCGTGGTCCTGGTGCGTGCATCGCAAGGCGCCGGAGCGGAGCCATACCGGGTCGTCTGGTGAGCTTCGGCAACGCCGCGAGGTGCGTGCCAGGGGCGCACCAAGCGTC
>JAYUEA010000018.1:0-2704 GCA_043739465.1 Propionibacteriaceae bacterium | reverse complement strand
CGGACCCTTCGATGTCCCTGACCGAGGGCTTGCCCTTCAGGATCGGTACCCCCTCCACACCGACGGTCACAGCTCCCCCGCGGGTCACCGTGACCGGCTCGCCCTGGACCATGACCTCCAGCGACTCGTCGTCCCCGGTCTCCAGGGTGAAGCTGATCGACCTGCGGTCGAGCTGTACGCGCATCCGGTTGCCCCGCAGTGTCATGGGGAACGAGATGCACTCCCACGCGGCGGGCAGCCTCGGGTCGAACGAGAAGACTCCGAGGTAGTCCCTCATGCCGGCGAAGCCCCCGATGAGGGCGCTCCAGACACCGCCGATGGACGCGACATGTACGCCGGCGTCGGTGTTCTTGTGGAGGTCGGCGAGGTCGACGTAGAGGGCGTGCGCGAAGTACTCCGCGGCCAGGTCCGCGTAGCCGACCTCGGCCGCGATGATCGCCTGCACCACCGAGGACAACGTCGAGTCGCCCGTCGTGAGCGGGTCGTAGTACTCGAAGTCGGCGCGCTTCTCCTCGGGCGTGAACTCGTCCCCCTGGAGGTACAGGGCGAGCACCACGTCCGCCTGCTTCAGCACCTGGTGCCTGTAGATCACCAGCGGGTGGTAGTGGAGCAGCAGCGGACGCTTGTCCGGGGGCGTGTTCGGGAGGTCCCACAGCTCCTTGCTGAGGAACGCGTCGTCCTGCGGGTGGATGCCGAACAGCTCGTCGTACGGCACGTGCATGGCCTCCGCGACGCGCGAGAACTCCGCGATCTCGGACGGCGTGAGCGACAACCGGCGCACCGCGGCTGCGTACGCCACCGGGTCATCTCCTTCGAGCCAGCGCAGGTCACGTACGGCCGCGCGCAGGTTCGCCCTCGCCATGACGTTGGTGAAAAGGTTGTCGTTGACCACGGCCGTGTACTCGTCAGGGCCGGTGACGCCGTGGATGTGGAACGACTCGTGGCCGTCGCGCTGTCGCCAGAACCCCAGGTCGGACCACAGTCGGGCAGTCTCGACGAGGATGTCGATCGCCTCACGGGCCAGGAAGTCGACGTCTCCGCTGGCGGCCACGTACTGCGACACGGCGTGGGCGATGTCGGCGTCGATGTGGTACTGCGCGGTGCCGGCCGCGTAGTAGGCCGACGCCTCCTCGCCGTTGATCGTGCGCCACGGGAACAGCGCTCCGACCTGGTTGACCTCACCGGCGCGGCGTCTGGCGGCGTCGAGCATGGTGTAGCGGAAGCGCAGCGCGTTGCGGGCGTAGTGAGGCGACGTGTACGTGAGGAACGGGAGCACGTAGATCTCGGTGTCCCAGAAGTAGTGGCCGTCGTAGCCCGACCCTGTGACGCCCTTGGCAGGGATTCCCGTGCCCTCCGCGCGAGCGGAAGCCTGGATCAGCTGGAAAAGGTTCCAGCGTACGGCCTGCTGCAGGGCCGGTTGGCCACCGATCTCCACGTCGCTGCGCAGCCAGAAGTCGTCGAGCCAGGCCCGCTGGCCGTCGAAGGCGGACTGCACTCCCGACTCCTTGACCCGGTCCAGTGTGCGCCGGCACCGGTCGACCAGTTCACGCGTGGGGACGCCGCGGGAGGTGTGGTAGCTGACGACGTTGGTGATCCGCGTGGTGGTGCCGGGCGTGGCCTGGATCCGGAAGACGTGCTTGGCCCAGTCGTCCTCGACCTGCGCCAGGACCTCGTAGGAGTCGGTCGTCTCGATGGAGTGGTCGGCAGCGACTGCCAGCGTCATGCCCGACGTGGTGACCGAGTAGCCGAGCACGGCCCGGCCTCCTCCCTCCCATTTCGAGGTGGGCTGGAAGACGCGGCCGTTGAGGTTGGCGGCACGACGCGGGTCGAAGCCTGCGCCGAGGCCCTGGCCCGTGACGTGGAACTCGTCCTCGCCGTCCTGACGGTTGAGCATCTCGCAGCTGACCGCGACGGGTGCGGCGGCGTCGAGCATCGTGATCTCGTAGTCCATGACCGCCAGGTGACGCTCGGCGAGGGAGACCATGCGGCGCGACCTGAGATGTACACGCTTGCCCGACGGCGTGCGCCACAGGATCTCGCGGCTCAGGACGCCGTCGCGGAAGGAGAGCGTCCGCTCGTACTGCTCGAGGTCGGCGACGCTGAGCAGCAACGGCTCGTCGTCCACGTACAGACGCATGGTCTTCGTGTCGGGCACGTTGACGATCGTCTGCCCGACGCGCGCGAACCCGTACGCCGCCTCGGCGTGGTGGATCGGCCAGACTTCGTGGAAGCCGTTGATGAAGGTGCCGTGGGCGTACGCGTCGCGGCCCTCCTCGACGTTGCCCCGCATGCCGAGGTAGCCGTTGCCGAGCGCGAACAGCGTCTCGGTGATACCGAGGTCACGGGCGTCGTAGCGCAGCTCGCGCATTGCCCACGGGTCGACCGGGAACCGGTTCCGGTCGATCGGGTCGTGCGGTGTCAAGCTGTCCATCGTTCCCCGTTCGTCGTGGCCACCGGTTCCTATGATCGTTCCAACCGGGCCGAGGACGATTCTCCCACGCCGCTTCGCCCGCGTCGAGAGCAGCCGACACGACGGCCACCTTCTCCTGCTCGGCGAGGATGGTGTTGTCCACATCCGCAGTGTCGTGCGCGAGTTGCCCATAGGTGGGGATTCGCCGGACGAATTCGCCCTGCCGCGACACATGGTCTGGGGTGACAACCCTCGACCCGGCTATGCGATGTGTACGGTCCCACGCTGACGACT
>JAYUEA010000017.1:0-2704 GCA_043739465.1 Propionibacteriaceae bacterium | reverse complement strand
CTGCGGTGTTCACCGGCGTGCTGAGCGTCTTCACGTCGCCGGCCGCCGAGGACTGGCGCAAGCTGCTCGTAGCGATCGACAGACCCCGCCAGGGAGCTGTGCGCGCGGCCGCGCTCACCGACCTCGCCGGGTGGACGCTGCAGGACCTCGTCACCGCCGGCGAGGACCGGCTCGCGACGCTCACAGGCGAGATCCGTCGCTGGGGACGTCTGCTCGACCGCGACGGGGTCGCAGGCCTGATGCAGGTGCTCCTCGCGGACGGGCTGGCGTCGCGCGTCATCCAGCTGCAGGACGGGGACCGCAGGCTCACGGACCTCCGGCACGTCGCCGAGCTGCTCCACGCCGAGCAGCTCGCCGCGAAGCTGACGCCCGTGGGGCTCGTGGCCTGGCTCGAGCTCCAGACCCGCGAGTCGTCCGCCCGAGGCGACGAGAGGTCGCGGCGGTTGGAGACCGACGACGCAGCCGTACGGATCCTCACCGTCCACCAGGCGAAGGGGCTGGAGTTCGCGGTCGTGTACCTGCCGGAGCTGGCCACGCGTTACGTGCGGAGCGCCGGCGACCGGCCCCTCCAGCTGCACGAGACGCGCGGGGATCGCTCCGTGCGCGTCCTGGACATCGGCGGGGCGGGTGAGCCTGGGCGCCTGGAGCGTGAGCAGGCCTACCGCGCCGAGGAGGACGGCGAAGGACTGCGTGCGTTGTACGTGGCGCTGACCAGGGCCAAGTGCCACGTGACCGTGTGGTGGGGTCGTACGGACAGGACCGCCGAGGCGCCGCTGCAGCGGGTGCTGTTCCGCGAGCCCGGTCCCGCCGTGCCCCCCCGCGCGGAGCCGCGGCACGATCTCGATCCGAGCCGCTTCTCGGGCGCCGACGTGGTGATCGAGGTCATCCAGAGTGGGAGCGCACCCGCCCGGTTGGCGCCTCCGGCACCGGCGAGCATCGATCCGCTCGAGCTCACCCGCACGATTGACATCGGCTGGCGGCGCACCTCGTACTCGGCCATCACCGCACCGGCCCACGACGTCTTCCAGGTCGACAACCCGCTGCTCGTCGACGAGCCCGCCACGCCGTCCGACTCGTCTGGAGACGAGGGTGGGTCGCTGCCGCTGACGGCGGTGGTGACACCCGATCCCGCGCTCGACGCCCTGGCGCCGATGGCAGGACTTCCAGGGGGGGTCGCCTTCGGCAGCCTCGTACACGTGGTGTTCGAGACCTTCGATCCGCACTCGGCAACGCCCGAGGTGGACCTCGCAAGGATCGTCGCCACGGAGGCCGCGAGGCTGCCCGTTCCCGGCGTGACGGAGACCGAGCTGGTGGCGGGGCTGCTGCCGGTGCTGGCCACGCCGTTGGGCCCGCTGGCCGACGGTCTGACGCTCGCCGACATCCCGGCCCGCGACCGCCTGGCCGAGCTGGACTTCGAGATGCCGCTGGGGTCGGGGTCTGCCGGCGCGACCGTACAGGCGATCGCCGACTCGCTCGACGCCTGGCTCCCCCCGCACGATCCGCTGCGTGACTACGGCGAACACCTCCGGCAGTCGCCCGTCGACCAGCGCGAGCTTCGCGGCTACCTCACCGGCAGCATCGACGTCGCCCTGCGCATCGGCGGCCGCTACCTGATCATCGACTACAAGACGAACCGGCTCGGCACGCCGGGCAGCCCGCTGATCCTGCGGCACTACACGCCCGCGGCGATGGCCGCGGCGATGATGGAGGCCCACTACCCGCTGCAGTCCTTGCTGTACGGGGTGGCGCTGCACCGGTTCCTGCGCTGGCGGCAGCCGGGCTACGACCCGGACCAGCACCTCGGCGGCGTCCTCTACCTGTTCGTGCGCGGGATGGCCGGCCCGGACACCCCGGTGATCGACGGGGTGCCGTGCGGCGTCTTCTCGTGGCGACCTCCGACCGGGCTGATCCTCGAGCTGTCCGACGTGCTGGCGGGCGTGCGATGACCGAGCACTACGTGTCCATCGCCGCCACCGGCCTGCTGGCGACGTTCGCCGAGGCGGGCGTGCTGGAGGTCGCCGACGTACAGGTCGCCCGTCACGTCGCGTTCCTCTACCACGAGGTCTCCGAGGTGGCCCGGCTCGGTCTGGCGCTCACCGTGCGCGCGCTGCGGCTGGGCGCGGTGTGCGTCGAGGTGTCGACGATCGCCGAGGACGCTCTGGCGTCGCTCGAGGAGCCGCCTATCGAGGCGCTGCCGTGGCCGAGCGGCTCCGAGTGGCGGACAGTTCTGGCCGACAGCCCGATGGTGACGGTCGGACCGGACGCGCCGGGCGCCCGGCCCATGCGCTGGGTCGGTGGCCGGCTCTACCTCGAGCGCTACTGGGCCGACCAGGAGCTGGTGCGCCGCGAGCTGCTGCGGCGGGGAGGCCTCGTCCCACCGGTCGTTGACGAGGCGAAGCTGGAACGGCTGGCCGACGAGCTGTCCGCTGCTGACGTGCTGCCCGACGGCGTGCCGAACCTGCAGCGACGGGCCGCACTGACGGTCGCCACGAGTTGGCTGACCGTTCTCGCGGGCGGTCCTGGAACGGGCAAGACGACGACCGTGGCGCGCGCGTTGGCTCTTGTCGCGGCCGAGCTGGGTCGGCCACCGGTGGTGGCTCTGGCCGCCCCCTCAGGACGTGCGGCCGCGCGGCTCGCCGAGTCGGTACGGACAGAGGCCGGGCGACTTCCGGTCAGCGAGTCGGACCGCGCCGCGATAGCGAGC
>JAYUEA010000016.1:0-2705 GCA_043739465.1 Propionibacteriaceae bacterium | reverse complement strand
ATCAGCGGTGAGATGACCACCCCCACCCCTGGTCGTACGAGCGCCGGGTGCTGCGCTGCCCCTAGCCTCCCTCTTTGATGAGGAGGCTAGTGGAGGCTAGTGGCCCGTTATCTTGGTTCGTTGAACCTTGGCGCGCCCCACGTGTCGCGTGTCCGAGATCCGTTAACGCTTGGCGCGCCCCGAGCACGCACCTCGCGGTGTTGCCGAAGCTCGTCGTACGACCCGGTACGCCTGCGCTCCTTCGCCTTGCGATGCACGAAGGGGGACCACGCCCACCGTGAACAGATTTCGGCCACGCGACACAAGCGCCCACGGTGTCGGTCAGGGTCTTCCCTGACCGCACGTCTGGAAGCGGGGGAGTGCCGACGGCGTTGGCTACAGTAGAAGCGTCAACTCTCCAAGGAAGGCACCTCACAGTGGCCAATCCGGTTCTCTCTCGTCCTGACGCCTGGACGCACAGCATGCCCCAGGCGCAGCCTCACCAGCAGCAGGGCCACGACCAGAGCTATGGGGCGCAGTACGGGCAGCCGTACACCCAGCAGCCGAACGGTCAGCCTCAGTACGGGCAGCAGCCAAACCCGTCGGCTCCGCCGCAGGTCGAGCGCATGACCGTCGACGACGTCATCACCAAGACGGCGATCACGATGGGCCTGATGATGCTCGTCGCCGTGGCAGCCGGTAAGTTCCTGCCGCTCAACCTCTTGCTCCCGGTGTCGCTGGTCGCAGGGCTGGTGTCGTTCATCGTGCCGCTCGTCGTGGCCGTACGTCGCAGGATCGGCCCCGTGCTCGCCATGGTGTTCGCCGTCGTCGAGGGCGTCTTCATCGGTGGGTTCAGCATGCTGTTCGAGTCGTACTACCCGGGCATCGTGCTCCAGGCGGTCCTCGGCACCTTCGCCGCCGCAGGCGTCACGCTCGCCGCCTTCAAGTTCACCGGCTTCCGCCTGTCGGGGAAGTTCCGGAAGATCCTCATGCTGTCGATGATCGGCTTCGTCGTGGCCAGCCTGCTGAGCTTCGGCCTCTCGTTCTTCGGGATCAACCTGGGCCTGTACGCGGGTGTCACCGGCAAGGTCGGCATGCTGGCGTGGCTGTTCGCCGGTCTCGGCGTCGTGCTCGCGGTGCTCTCCCTGGTCGACGACTTCCAGAGCATCGAGCAGGGCGTCGCGATGGGCGCCCCGGCCACCGAGTCCTGGCGGGCCGCGTTCGGACTCACCGTGACGATGGTCTGGCTCTACACCAACCTGCTGCGCATCCTCAGCTACATCCGTCGCTGACACGAGCTGTACGTACTGGCCCGGACCTGATGGTCCGGGCCAGTTGTGCGTGCTACGGGGTTCCGCGCCTCACGACGTCACCAGCCAAACCGCAGTCGAGGGGTCATTACGTGCTGCGACACGCCGCCACGACCGCGCGTGTCGTGACCCCTCGAGTTGGCAGGTGAAGTCTCGAATGTCAGGCCGGCTGGTCCTCGGCCGGGACCAGGGCGGGCAGGTGCTTCACGAGCACGGCGCGGAAGCCCGCGGTCCAGCTGAACCGGCGCCAGCGACGCACGGGCAGCCAGCGCGCCGCGGCGGTCGTGCCCCCGACATCGTGGACAACAGGGTCGTCGGGGTCAGGGCAGGTCGCCGCGTAGATGATGCGCAGCGCGTGGAAATCCTCGATCCGGCCCGAAGGGGCGCGTCCGATCCAGTGGTCCGACTGGATGTCGAGGACCTGGTCGATCTCGGCCACCTGACCGGTCTCCTCGGCGATCTCGCGCACGACGGCCTGCGCGGCGCTCTCCGCGTGGTCGAGGCCGCCGCCCGGCAGCCCCCAGAGACCGGGCACCGCTGTACGTGACGAGAACTGGGTGGCCAGCAGACCCCGGGACGACAGGACGATCGCGTACGCGGCCACCCGTTGCCTCTGCTCCGGCTGAGTGTGCGCCGGGATCACCAGGCCGGGATCAAGCCCGCGATCCCGTACCGGAAGGTTCGTGCCGGGGTGGTGGTGGGGCGCGACCTGCACGGTGACGACCAGGTTGTCGGCGGGACCTGCGACCGAGAGCACGCGCTGTACGAAGAAGCCCTCGTCCCACAGCAGGGCATGGGGATCGTTGCCGTGACCGACCGGTAGCGAGATCTCAGCCGGCCGGCCGGCCGCCAGCACGCCCACGATCCGCACCCCGCCATCATGACCTGCCCCGAACCCACAACCAAGTACCCCACTCCGTAAGGGGTTCTTGGGCGTTGTGCTGCGACTCCCGTACCGGCGCACGCGTCGGTATGCTGGCCGAGCCCACGCGGGCCGAAGTGAGGGGATCCAGGTTTCATGGAGTATCGCGACAGTGCCGACATCTCAGGCGCATCGGTCAGCCGCCAGGGCAGCGGCGGAGGCTCTGGTGGCCGCATTGCGGTGGGCGGTGGCGCGAGCATCATCGTGATCATCCTGGCCATGCTGTTCGGGTTCGACCCGTCCGGTCTTCTGGGAGGCAGCACCGGGTCCGGAGACACCGCGGCCGTGAACCCCGTCACCGAGTGCACGCGCGGCTCGGACATCGCGAAGAACCGCGACTGCCGCTGGAAAGCGTACATGTCCTCCATCGGCAAGTACTGGTCCGGCGCGCCCGGCTTCTCGGGCTTCCAGGCGACGAGGATGACGATCTTCACCGACCAGACGAACACGGGCTGCGGCGCGGCAACCTCCCAGGTCGGGCCGTTCTACTGCCC
>JAYUEA010000015.1:0-2706 GCA_043739465.1 Propionibacteriaceae bacterium | reverse complement strand
CGACCGCCACGTGGACGAGCCGGTTGTCGCGGGCCCTGCCCGACAGGCGCAGGGTGGCGGCGTCCTTGCGGCCCTCGCCGTCGGCGAACATCACCTCGACCTCGGTGCCCACGAGGGCCCGGTTCTCCTCCAGCGCGATCTCGCCGACGAGGTCCACGAGCCGCAGGTAGCGCTCCTGCACGACGTCGGTCGGCACCTGGTCGGGCATAGTGGCTGCAGGGGTGCCGGGGCGGATCGAGTACTGGAACGTGAACGCGGCCGCGTACCTGGCCTGCCGCACCACGTCGAGGGTGGCCTGGAACTCGGCCTCCGTCTCGCCGGGGAAGCCGACGATGATGTCCGTGGTGATCGCGGCGTGCGGCATCGCCTGCCTGACGCGGTCGAGGATGCCGAGGTAACGCTCCGACCTGTACGAGCGGCGCATCCGGCGCAGCACGTCGTCCGAACCTGACTGCAGCGGCATGTGCAGGCTCGGCATGACGTTCGCCGTCGTCGCCATCGCCTCGATCACCGAGTCGGTGAAGTCCTTGGGGTGAGGGCTGGTGAACCTCACCCGCCGTAGCCCTTCCACGTCGCCGCACGCACGCAGCAGCTTCGCGAACGCGTCCCTGTCGCCGATGTCGAGCCCGTACGCGTTGACGTTCTGTCCCAGCAGCGTCACCTCCTGCACGCCGTCGGCGACGAGCAGCTGCACCTCGGCGAGGATGTCGCCGGGCTGCCGGTCTGTCTGCTTGCCGCGGAGGCTGGGGACGATGCAGAACGTGCAGGTGTTGCTGCAGCCGACGCTGATCGCGACCCAGCCTGCGTACGGGCTCTCGCGACGGGACGGCAGCGTCGACGGGAAGCGGTCCAGGGTCTCGAGGATCTCGACCTGCGCCGCCTGTTCGATGCGGGCACGCTCCAGAAGGACGGGCAGCGCGCCGACGTTGTGGGTGCCGAAGACGACATCGACCCAGGGAGCCTTGGCGACGATGACGTCGCGGTCCTTCTGGGCCATGCAGCCGCCCACGGCGATCTGCATCCCCGGTCGTGCGGCCTTCGCCGGCGCAAGGTGCCCGAGGTTGCCGTACAGGCGGTTGTCGGCGTTCTCGCGGACCGCGCAGGTGTTGAAGACGACCACATCCGCCTCGTCGCCCGGCGCGGACACGTACCCTGCGTCCTCGAGCAGTCCGGAGATCCGTTCGGAGTCGTGGACGTTCATCTGGCAGCCGTACGTGACGACTCTGTACGTGCGTGGCGCGATGGTCTCGATCATGGCCCGCTCACTCTAGTTGAGGTGTGTCGAACGTGGCACGGTCAGGTAACAGTCGCGCAAAGCCGGACCGCCGAGGGTGTCGGTGAGACCTCAAGCACGCCTATGGTGACGCATGACGTCAGAACCCCGTGGCCGTGACGGCTCAGACGAACCCGCCCAGGCGCTCGTCGAACTGGTGGCGGTCAACAAGCACTTCGGCCCCCTGCATGTGCTCAAAGACATCAACCTCAGCGTGCTCGCGGGAGAGGTGGTCGTGGTCATCGGCCCTTCGGGATCGGGCAAGTCGACGCTGTGCCGGGCGATCAACCGTCTCGAGCCCATCGACTCCGGCAGGATCCTCATCGACGGCCAGCCGCTGCCTGACGAGGGCAAGGACCTGGCCCGGCTGCGGGCCGACGTCGGCATGGTGTTCCAGTCCTTCAACCTGTTCGCCCACAAGACGATCCTCGAGAACGTCACGCTGGGACCGATCAAGGTACGCAGGGTGGCGCCGGCGACCGCCAAGGCCGAGGGCCTCGCTCTGCTCGAACGGGTGGGCGTCCGCGACCAGGCTGACAAGTACCCGGCCCAGCTCTCCGGAGGCCAGCAGCAGCGCGTGGCGATCGCCCGTGCGCTCGCGATGAACCCGAAGGTCATGCTGTTCGACGAGCCGACCAGCTCGCTCGACCCGGAGATGATCAACGAGGTCCTCGACGTGATGGTCGCACTCGCGGAGGCCGGCATGACCATGGTGGTCGTCACCCACGAGATGGGCTTCGCGCGCAAGGCGGCGGATCGCGTCGTGTTCATGTCCGACGGCCAGATCATCGAGCAGGCAGATCCCGAGACGTTCTTCACCGCCCCGAAGTCGACCAGAGCCCAGGACTTCCTGGGCAAGATCCTCACCCACTGACGAACCGTCGCGGCCGACCGGCCCCGACGGAGCATGAGAAGGAGAAGATCATGACGAGACGCAAGCCATGGGTCATCCTCGCGAGTGCGCTGCTGAGCGTGACCGCAGCCGCCTGTACGGCCCCCGGAAGCACCGCTGCCCCTGGTGCATCCGCATCCAGCGGAGGGGCGAGCGGAACCATCACCATCGGCATCAAGTTCGACCAGCCAGGGCTGGGCCTCAAGGAGGGCGCCGGATACACGGGGTTCGACGTCGAGGTGGCCAAGTACGTGGCCAAGGAGCTCGGCTACTCCGAGAGCCAGATCGTGTTCAAGGAGTCACCCTCTGCCCAGCGAGAGACCCTCATCGAGGGTGGACAGGTCCAGCTCATCTTCGCCACGTACTCCATCACTGATGCCCGCAAGCAGCGGATCTCGTTCGGCGGTCCCTACTTCCTCGCCGGGCAGGATTTGCTGGTGCGCGCCGGCGACACCTCGATCGTCGGTCCTGAGTCGCTGAACGGCAAGAAGCTGTGCTCGGTCACGGGCTCCACCTCTGCGAAGAAGATCAAGGACACGCT
>JAYUEA010000014.1:0-2709 GCA_043739465.1 Propionibacteriaceae bacterium | reverse complement strand
GTCGAGTGCACCTCGAAGTCGTCGAACAGGCTCGCGTAGCGCGCCAGCGCCGCCTCCAGGTCGTTCTGGAACCACAGGCAGGTGGTGATGGTCATGGTCGGTCTCCTCAGATGTCGTGGTTGAGCAAGAGGGCGTCGAGCTTCGCATAGCCGTCGTCGATGCCGGTCTCCATGCCACTGGCGAGCCACTGGTCGCGGCCCTCGAAGCTGTCGACGAGGGACTGCGCGGTCAGGCGGGTGCGACCGTTGCCCAGGTCGGTGATGGTGAGTGTCTCCAGCGACACCCCGTCGGGCCAAGGGTCGAAGGTGAAGGTCTGGACCAGGCGGGTCGGGCTGATCTCGTGGAAGCAGCCGTGGAAGGAGTACGACTCGGTGCCGCGCACGTTCGAGAAGGCCCAGCTCCCTCCCGTACGGCAGTCCCAGACCTCGATCGTGGTGGTGAGGTCGTTCGGTCCGACCCAGCGGACGAACAGCGTGGGGTCGGTATGCGCCCGGAACAGCTGCTCGGGCGTGGCGGCGAAGTCGCGGGTGATACGGATGATGGGAAGGTTCGGGTCCGCTTCGATCGCGGCGTGCGAGTAGTCGGTCATGGTGTCGGTCATCGGAATCCTCCTGCGGATGCGTCGAGCGGCGTGTCGGGGATGTCGGCCAGCACGGCGTCGAGGCGCTGGTAGCGCTCCTCGGCCTGTCGGCGATAGGTCGCGAGCCAGTCGGTGACGGGCTCGAGGACCATGGTCTCGAGATGTACGGGTCGGCGCTGAGCGTCCTTGCCGCGGGTGACGAGCCCTGCCTTCTCGAGCACCACGAGGTGCTTCGAGACGGCCTGGAGGCTCATCGTGAAGGGCGCGGCCAGCTCGGTCAAGGTCGCGTCCCCGAGCGTGAGGCGCGCCATCAGGTCACGCCGCGTGGGGTCGGCGAGAGCTGCGAACGTACGTGACAGCTGATCGGTGGGCATCGCGTTCCTCAACTGGTTGGTTGAGGGGACCGTACGTGGATGTCGCGCCCTTGTCAACCATTCGGTTGATCATCCACCCACCGGTGACCGCCTTCGTGCCGTCCGTCGTGACGAGCCTCCGCACAACCTCTTGGTCCGAGATCGTGGTCACAGCGGTTGTGCGGGAGCTCGAAAGGTTGTGCGCACCGTCAGGTGGGCCTCGGCATAGGCTCTCCACTCCGAGACGAGCTCAGGAGGCGTGGTGCGGCGCGAGGTTCACACCGCCGACGGGCGGGTGCTGGCCGTCGAGGACGCCGGCGATCCGAGCGGCTGGCCCGTCCTGTTCCACCACGGCACGCCCAGCGGCAGGAGGTCCGCCCTGTGGGAGCCGTGGGTGGCCGACGCCACTGACCGGGGCATGCGGCTGATCAGCTACGACCGGCCGGGCTACGGGGAGTCCACGCACCAGCCGGGTCGTATGGTCACCGACTCCGCCACCGATGTCCGGACGATCTGTGCCGACCTCGGCATCGCCCGGATGGAGACGTGGGGGTTCTCGGGCGGCGGTCAGCACGCGCTGGCGTGCGCCGCGCTGCTCCCAGGCCTGGTGACGTCCGCCGCATCGATCGCCGGGCTTGCCCCATTCGACGCTGAAGGGCTCGACTGGCTCGCGGGCAAAGTGCCGGACGACATCAAGGACACCGACCTGATCCTCACCGACGAGGTCGCCGCCAGGAAGGAGCTCGACGCGATCCGCGACGGGTTCCTGGCCGCGGGACCCGACGAGGATGAGCCGGACGTCGACGACGCAGACCTGCAGCTGGGGTCCGTGGAGTTCCGTGAGTTCATGAAGCCCTGCAGCCAGGCCGCGCTCGCACCGGGCAGCCAGGGCTGGTGGGACGACAACGTGTCGCAGCGCCGGCCGTGGGGGTTCGATGTCGGCGCCATCTGCGTACCTGTCCTGGTGATGCACGGTCGTCAGGACGACTTCGTACCCTTCGCGCACGGCGAGTGGTTGGCCGCTCATATCCCCGGCGCGGAGACGCGGTGGTTCGACGAGTACGGGCACGGGTCGCTCGCGGAGCACCGCATCCCGGACGTGCACGCGTGGTTGGCGGGGCACCGCTGACGGGGACTGTTGGCTCTGTCTGTCACACTGAGCGGGAAGCACGACCGGGCAGATCGAGGACTTCGACCGCCTGGTCGGAAGGTGTTGACGTCAGTCGCGCCGCAGGTCTCACGGAGGACACTCATGCACGTGCCCCCTTATGTCTGGGCGTTGACGATCGCAGCGATCGTGGCGCTCCTGGCCTACGACTTCTTCTTCCACGTCCGCAAGGCCCACGAGCCGACGCTCGGTGAGGCCGCTCGCTGGTCTGCCCTGTACGTGAGCATCGCCATCGCGTTCGGCATCGGCATCTGGGTGTTCGGCGGAGGCGACGCGGGGCAGCAGTACTTCGCCGGCTACCTCACCGAGAAGGCACTCAGCGTCGACAACCTGTTCGTCTTCCTCATCATCATGAGCTCGTTCTCGGTGCCCCGGAAGCTTCAGCAGAAGGTGCTGCTGTTCGGGATCGCGGTGGCGCTCGTCGCCCGTACGGCATTCATCTTCGCCGGCGCCGCCCTCATCAACCAGTTCGCCTGGGTCTTCTACCTCTTCGGTCTCATCCTGTTCGTCACCGGTGGCCACATGCTGTTCGGCGGCCACGACAAGGACGACGACGCGGACAACATCGTGATCCGGCTCGCGAAGCGGTTCCTCAAGACCACGAACCA
>JAYUEA010000013.1:0-2717 GCA_043739465.1 Propionibacteriaceae bacterium | reverse complement strand
TGTACGTCATCGCCCGCTGGTTCGCGGTCGGCGTCACCCGGAACCGCATCGCGTGCCGCCACGGGCCCTCTACGACGAGACGCTGGGCGGTGGCGAGGCTCTCGACCGGCCCGACCGTGATCTCCGGAGCCCCTAGGCGGGCACCGCTGAACACTGCCTGCACCGCCCTCACCAGCTCCGGGGTCGCGCGTCGGTTGGTGGCCAGGTCCTGGGTGTCGTGGTCGCGGACGGCGTCGAGATATGCGTGGACGCCGGCGCCGCGGAACCCGTAGATGGACTGCTTCGGGTCGCCGATCAGCACGACGGATGCGTGCCCCACGAACGACTCCCGCAGGATCTCCCACTGGACGGGGTCGGTGTCCTGGAACTCGTCGACGAGCACCAGTGGGAACCGGTCGCGCAGCCGCTGCTTGGCTGCCTCGCCGGTCGAGGGGTGCCGCAACGCGTCCAGCAGACGGGTCTGCATGTCGTCGAACGTGTACAGGCCGACCTGACGCTTCCGGTGCTCGACCCGAGCCCGTACGGCTTCCGCGAACGACCGTCGCTCCTCGCCGCGCGAGGTCGCCCCTGCCGTGGGCACGAGGGGTGTGTACGGGTTGTCGACCGCCGTCATGCCGATCCGCAGGGCGGTCTCGAGGTCGAACGGCACGCCGTCGGTCTTCGCGTACCGAGCCAGGTACTCGTCGCTCACCGCCTGCTCGACAAGGTCGTCGACGTTCTCGACCGCCAGCGCCTCAGGGTCGTGGTCGGCGAGCACGCCCAGCTCCGCGAGCATCCGGTCGCAGAACTGGTGGGTGGTACAGATCATGGCCGCGTCGAAACCCACCAGCGCGGCGCCGATGCGCTGACTCGCGAGCTCGGGTGTGACCTTCTCGAGCACCGCCAGCCAGGCCGGGTCGGTCGGTTTCTCGCCTGCGCAGTAGGCCGCGAGCACGTGGGCCAGCTCGGCCACTCGGGTCCGCACCCGGGACCGCAGCTCACGCGTCGACGCGCTGGAGAACGTGATGACCATGAGCTCGTCGAGGGTGACGACGCCTTCCGCAAGCGCCCTGGCCGCAAGGGTCGCCACGGCGTAGGTCTTGCCCGTGCCGGCGCTGGCCTGCAGGACGACGGTGCGGCCCAGGGGCAGCGCCCCTCCGAGGTCGAAGGCGGTGCTCATCGTTGGGCCTCCAGCAGCGGGCCGTACGTGTCCTGCGCGAGCCGCTCCAGCCCGCCCCAGCGGGTCGCGGCATCGTCCAGGGCCGGGTAGTCGGCGAAGAACAGCCGCCAGGTCTCGTCGGTGTCCCACGTCCAGATCTCCGCGCGGCGCTGCTCGTCGATCATCGCCCGCGGGTCGGCCAGCGCGTAACCCAGCCGTGGGGGCAGCGGCAGAGGGTTGTCCCAGCCGTCGAGCATCAGGGAGACGAGCGAGTCCAGCTGCGCGGCGGCAGCGTCCGCGCCGCGGGCCCCCAACGTGACGGTCCGGCGTCGCGAGCAGACGACGGTCGACCACTCTCCGGGGCTTCCTGCCGTCAGCAGAAGGAGCCGGAGCCAGGGCTCGATCAAGCGCTTGTCGGCGGGCTTGGACGTGATGGCCTCGACGACCGTGCGGCCACGCACGGGCACCCGGCCGGTGATCCTGATGCCGCTGGGCAGGTCGACCCCGACGTCGAGGTGGTCGAGCGGAGATGACAGGTACGGGCGCACAGTGTCGAGCACCTCCCCGACACGTCCGGTGGCTGTCGCCATCGCCTGTGCTCCTCGGGCTAGCGGTGGCAGCAGCCCTCGACGGAGCTCCGCCTGCTCGATCGACTCGGGCGGGTGTCCGGCGAGAGCCAGCTGGAGCAGCCGGTTCTCCAGCGACCACGAGTCGAGCGCCTGCACCTCGATGGGGATCTCGCTCGGTCCCGTACGTCTCTCGTCGTCGTCGCCGTCCAGCTCGCTGCGGGTGATGCCCCACCAGGAGCCGACCCGCCTGCGGAGGAACTCTCGCGCCGGGTGTCGCAGGAAGCCGACGAGTTCGGTGAGCGTGACGGCTTGCGGGCGCGTCATGGGGGGGAGGCCCGCGACCTCGAAGCGGTCCTGCGCGGCGCTCCTTGGGACGATCAGGAGCGACCTGCGCGCGTGCACCGCCGCCGGGTCGTACGTGGGCTCTGCCGCGATCTCGTACGGCTGCAGCGCGTGCGGGACGAGGACCTGCTCGTCGCTCACCCCGAGCGCACGGACCGCGTCGAGCAGGTCGGCGACCGGCGCGGGGAGCGGCAGCTCGTCGTTCGTGCGCTGGTCGCGGGCTGCGCAGACCACGACGAACGCGTCCTGCGCGGACATCAGCGCGTCGAGGAACAGCTGACGGTCGTCGAGCGAGGCGTGGGGGTCCTCGGGATCGCCGGCCCGCTCGAGCAGGTCGTCGCCGGTTCGTCGAGAGGTGCGGGGGAACGACGCTTCGTCCAGGCCGACGAGGCAGACCACCCGGTGGGGCACGTGTCGCAGCGTCTCAAGAGTGGTCACCGTGAGGCTGCCGGTGAGCAGGGTGGAGCGTGGAGGATGGGCGGCCAGCCAGTCCGTCACGAGGTGGCGCATGTCGCCCAGCGCGACCGACGGGGCCTCGTCGCCCGACGCTGTGACGAGGTCGGCGAGCAGCAGATGGGCATGTCCGAGCTGCCAGCCGTCGTCGTTGGACACCGCCACGAGGTGGTCCAGCAGCTCACGGAACCGGGCCACCCAGCCCGCCGGGGTCG
>JAYUEA010000012.1:0-2721 GCA_043739465.1 Propionibacteriaceae bacterium | reverse complement strand
CGGCGCAGTCCTCGGCGAGCAGCTCGAGGTCGGCGATCTCGGTGAGGGTGATCCCGAGGTTGCGCATCAGGGCGTTGTGCAGCACCAGGGCGACCCCGTTGTTGGGGTCCATCGTGACCTCGTTGGCGATCGTGTCGGTCACCAGGTTGGGGATTTCCATGTCGGCGAACCACTGCACCAGCTCGGGGCTGTAGACCAGGCCGGGCTCGCAGAACCCCTCGTAGAACTTGTCTCCGAGCTCGAAGAACAGTTTCAGGAAGTTGGTGCGGATGATGAGGATGTCGCGCTTTTCGATGGTGATGCCCTGGGCTTTCGCGCAGGCCTGCAGGTCCTCGTGCGTGAACGTCTCCGCAGCCGCCAGGTTGTCCTTGCCCAGGAACCGGGCCATGTCGAGCAGCACGGCCCGGCCGACGACGCCGCGCTGAGCGATTGGCTCGACGCTGGCCTTGTCCAGGCCACCGATCGTGGTCCGGGCGTCGTAGCCGTTCCAGATCTTGCCGTCGAACCACACGTGGCCGAGGGCGTCGTACTGCGTGGAGCCCTGCAGGAAGGCGTTGATCTTGTCGTCGGCGTAGTGCAGCCCACCCGGGTACGCCGGGCCGGTGCCACCCTCGTCCCAGTTGGACTCGTCCAGGATCTGGGTGCGCTCCGCCGGCGTGCGGCCGGGCCACACCGGGTCACCCTTGGGGTCACCGATCAGCCGCTGCAGCGTGAAGGTCTTCCCCGAGGTCACCAGCCGCACCGCCGCCAGGACCTGCTCCGGGCCGAGATAGTTCAGCGAACCGACCTCGTCGTCCGGGCCCCACTTCCCCCAGTTGCTCGGTGAGTTCTTGAGCAGCTCGCCGAGGGCAGGAACGGTGGTTTCGGTCATCGGGTCCTCCAGGAGGGAACGTGGTGCAGCCAGCCGACGGGGGCGTGGCGGACGCACCGGGTGTGGTCCTTCGCGGAGGGAACCCGCGAGGTCGAGACAGCGACAAGTCGGTCCAGCCGGTCCGGGATACGGAGCGAACGCCCGTTCGGTCGACCTGTGATGCGCTTCACAGTGCAGGATCCCTCCAGGGCTGTCAACACCTTCCAGCAGCATTGTTCGCGTCGAGCGCTTATCGGATTTTCTGATCATGAGAGCCGCTGGTTGACCTCCACCAGGAGGACACCTACGGTTCCCCGGGGCGGTCAGGCAACCGAGGGCACACTCAGCAGTCACGGTGGCCTCGTCCGGAAGCGGTCGGATCGACACGAGCCGCTCCGGACCAGGGCTGTTCAGCGTCTCTGACATCACACCGAAATCACCTTCAGCTTCTGCACGCACGACGAGGGCAGACCCGATGACTCGCCTGACCGATCCGGCAGCGCAGTCCCGCCTGCCGTTCGGGCGCACTGTTCGCGCGTTGCGGGTTTCCCGGGGGTTGACCGTACGCGATCTCGCGCAACTCCTGCGGGTGAGTCCGGCCACCGTGAGCGCCATCGAGAACGGCAAGACGGGGATCTCGGCCCAGCGCACGGCGCACCTCGCCGAGGTGTTCGACGTCCCGGTCCAGCAAATGTTCCTGCCCCCCGAGGATGACAGCGACGCCCAGCCGGCACAGCGCGGGCACCCGGAAGCCGCCGGCCCCCGCGCTGCCGGTCACAGCACGCCTCACCTGACCGGACTGACCGACCCGGACTGGCGCCGCTTCTCACCCCTACGCCTGGACCCCGCACTGAGCGGCGCCCTGTCGTCGTTCCTCGAGTTCGGCTACCACGGCGCGACGATGCGGACGATCGCGGAGCGGGCCCAACTGTCCGTCGCCGGCCTGTACCACTACTACGCGAGCAAGCAGGACATGCTGGTCGCGCTGCTCGACCTCACGATGACCGACCTCCACGCGCGCTCCGTCGCCGCGCGCGGCGAGGGCCGCGACCCGGTCGAGCGGTTCGCCCTGCTCGTCGAGTGCCTGGCACTCGTCCACACCCATCGACGCGAGCTCGGTTTCGTCGGCGCCACCGAGATGCGGAGCCTCACGCCCGACGCGCGTCAGCGGGTGGCCGCGATGCGACGCGAGCAGCAGCGCATGGTGGACCGGGAGGTCGAGCAGGCCGTCCGCTCCGGGGCCTTTCGAACGAGCCGGCCGCGTGAGGCGGCGCGCGCCGTCGTCACCATGTGCACGGCCCTGCCCCAGTGGTTTCGTGACCCCGGTCCCGCAAGCGCCGAGCAAGTCGCCGCCCAGTACGTCGAGTTCGCGCTCGACCTCGTCCGATGCGTCACCGAACGCCCCCACGTCCGAGGCTGAGGCGGCCTCCTGCTCAGACACGACCTCGAGCCGGGCGTACCCGGTGCCGCTCGACGGCGAGTCGGCGAAGTCCTGCGCGGTGCACGCCGCCCAGGCCGACGGACGGGAGGTCGCCACGTTCGAAGGGCCAGCCGGGGCGGACGGCGCCCTGCCCTGGCTCCCCCCGGCGTACGGCCGGCTCGGGTCAGTGCTCCGGGGCGGTGCCACCGGGCTGTTCGAAACGGATGTCGAAGACCTTATTGGTGATGAACAGCAGCGTCACGTCGTTGTCATCGGTGGCGCCGTGGTGCATCAGCTCCCCCTCGGGAAACCAGACGAAGCTGCCCGGGCCGTAGGAGCCGGTGTGCGTCTTGAGCACGCCGTCCAGGACGTACATGCCGTGCGCGCAGTTGTGCCGGTGCCACGTGTTGGTGAAGCCCGCCTCGTAGACGACCTTCATGACCGTCATGCC
>JAYUEA010000011.1:0-2721 GCA_043739465.1 Propionibacteriaceae bacterium | reverse complement strand
CCTGCTCAGCGTCGGGGATGTTGCGCAGCGTCAGCGGGTCGTCGGCGGCGGTCATCAGCGTCACGGTGCCGCAACCGAGCATGCGGTCGAGCAGCGAGCGCTGGTACTCGACGTTGTTGATCCGAATCAGCGGGAAGTCGTGGCCGCTCTTGTTGAGGATGCCGCGACGGGTGATCAGGCGCTTGTTGGTGATCGTGAACGTCGTCGTCGCCCAGCGCATCACCGGCAGCAGCGTGAAGATCACGAAGAGCACGAGGGCGATGCCCACGATGACCCACGTGAGGATCTGGCGCCCGCCTTCGGACACCACCGGCACGAGGATGCCGATGCCGGCGCCAGCCGCGAGGCACAGCACCAGGAACACGAGCACAGGCAGGATCAGGACCTTCCAGTGCGTACGCAGGTGCAGCACCACATGCTCACCCTGACCCAGCAGCTTTTCCGAGAACGCCATACGGAAAGGGTCCCACATGGAGCCCATGGCGACGCTAGACCCGCGACGGCACAGGCATCCGTTCGCTTGTGACGTCGCCCCCTGGGCTCGACGAGATCCTGCGGCGAGCCGTCAGAGCGGGCGCAGGTGGTGGACGTCGCCGGCGGCGAAGCTCTGCGTTCCGACGACGATGCGGCCGTCGTCGAGGACAGCGGTAGCCACGCCCGTGATGTTGCTGCCGTCGGGGAGCTCCACTCGTACATGTCTACCCAACGTCACGCAGACGGCCTCGTACGCGCTCCCTACCGCCTCCCACCCGTTCGCGTCCCACTCTTCATACACGCGCGCGAGCTGCTCGAGCACCGCCCGTACAACCTCAGCTCTCGTAGCGCTCACCCCCACCAGCCGCAGCGATGTCGCGGTGCCGACGGGGAACTCGTCACGCGCCTGGCTCACGTTCACGCCCATGCCGACGACGACTGCCGGACTCGGCGACGCCACGAACTCGGCCAAGATCCCGCACACCTTGCGCTCACCATCGGCCGGCAGCAGCACGTCGTTCGGCCACTTCAGCACGGCTTTCGCCCCCAGCGACTCGACGGCCCGCGCCACACCCAGGCCCGTGAGCAATGGCAGCAAACCCCACTCGGCAACCGGCCGCGATGGGCGTAGGAGCACTGACAGGCTGATCGACGTGCCATGAGGGCTCGACCACGTACGGGTCTGGCGGCCACGGCCCGCGGTCTGCTGCTGCGACACCAGGGCACCCCAGGCCGGAGCGCCGGCACGGGCCTGCGCCGCGAGGTCGGCATTCGTCGACCCGGTCGACTCGACCACGGTGACATTCCATGGAGCCACCGACACGGCCACGCCGTCCAGAACGCTCACCAGCGACCCCGCCAGGGAGCACACAGCGAACGTCTCATGGAGCCTCCTCGCGCGAAATGTTAGTGCCCCGACCCCACCTCCCGAACGGGAGGACGTTTTCCGTCGTCCCGAGGACCTCGACGGCTCTCAGAGGGTGCCCGCGGTCGCTAGGGTGCGCACATGGACATCGACATCCACACGACAGCCGGCAAAGCCGCCGACCTGGCCCGACGGATCGAGGAAGCCATCCACTCCGCGCCAGCCGCGGCCGTCGAGAAGCAGCACGCCAAGGGCAAGATGACCGCCCGCGAACGCGTACTGGCCCTTCTCGACGAGGGAACCTTCTCCGAATTCGACCAGTTCGCGCGTCACCGTTCGACCAACTTCGGGCTGGAACTGCGGCGTCCTTACGGTGACGGCGTCGTCACCGGCACGGGCGCGATCAACGGCAGGCCCGTGTGCGTGTTCTCCCAGGACGTGATGATCTTCGGCGGGGCGCTCGGCGAGGTGTACGGGGAGAAGATCTGCAAGATCATCGACTTCGCCCTCAAGACCGGCGTGCCGATCATCGGCATCAACGAGGGCGGCGGCGCCCGCATCCAGGAGGGTGTGGTCTCGCTCGGCCTGTACGCGGAGATCTTCCGCCGCAACACGCTCGCCTCCGGCGTCATCCCGCAGATCTCGCTGATCATGGGTCCGGCGGCCGGCGGTCACGTGTACTCACCCGCTCTCACCGACTTCATCATCATGGTCGACCAGACCTCGCAGATGTTCATCACCGGGCCCGAGGTCATCAAGACCGTGACCGGCGAGGACGTGACGCTCGAGGAGCTCGGCGGCGGTCGTACTCACAACACGAAGTCCGGTAACGCCCACTACCTCGCCTCCGACGAGAACGACGCGATCGAGTACGTGCGGGAGCTGATCAGCTTCCTGCCGCAGAACAACCTCGAGGACCCGCCGCTGTACATCGAGGACGAGGTCGACCTCACGATCACCGACCACGACCGGCTGCTCGACGGTCTGATCCCGGACTCGGCGAACCAGCCGTACGACATGCACGAGATCATCCGGACGGTCCTCGACAACGACGACTTCCTGGAGGTCCAGCCGCTGTTCGCGCCGAACATCGTCGTCGGGTTCGGCCGCGTCGAAGGCCGTTCGATCGGCATCGTCGCCAACCAGCCGATGGTGTTCGCCGGCTGCCTCGACATCGACGCCTCCGAGAAGGCGGCGCGGTTCGTACGCACCTGCGACTGCTTCAACATCCCGGTGATGACGTTCGTCGACGTGCCCGGATTCCTGCCCGGCACCGACCAGGAGTGGAAGGGCATCATCCGCCGCGGCGCGAAGCTGCTGTACGCCTACTCCGAGGCGACCGTGCCGCTGCTGACGATCATCACGCGGAAGGCGTACGGAGG
>JAYUEA010000010.1:0-2722 GCA_043739465.1 Propionibacteriaceae bacterium | reverse complement strand
TCGACTCGACGGCCCGTGCAGACACCAGTGCCGACTCCAGGGCCGCTCGTTTGGCCTCGACCGACGTGCCCAGCACCCACCCCGTACGTTCGTCGATCCGCCGGCGGTCGTCCTTCTCGTGACGCGTTGCCGAGTGACGAACCTGGCCCGCCCTGGTGACGCCCCGGGTGACGCCGCGCAACTCCGCCACCGAATCGACGCACAGGTAGTCAAAACGGCGGACCAGCTCCGAGGTCACCCAGGCGCCCGACTCGTCGCCTGCCACCTCCAGCTTGTGAACCAGGGATCTCGGGTCGGCGGGCACCACAGCGATCTCGACCCGGGCCGGGACGCGCTCGTACACCAGACGGACCCCCAGGTGAGTGGACTCCACGACCTGACTCACGTGCGGGTACAGCTCGTCGGGAACGAGCAGCACGCGGGCAAATGACGCCAGGACACGCTCGATCGCCCCTCGCCAGTCGTCGTTGCCGGCGCGCACGTCGACCAGCTCGCCCACGAAGCGGAGACGACTGCGGTCGAGCCCTGACTCGACGAGTAGGTCACGGACGGCCAGCAGCTGCGCGTCGATGTTCGACCGCTGTCGTTCGAGCGCGGACAGCTGCTCGGAGAGCAGACGCACCTCGGAGCGGGCGTCCGCGTGGGACGCCGCCAGGCCGTGGACCGCCTCCCTCGCCTCGGCGGTCTCAGCCAGCGCGATCCGGGCATCGTGAGCTTCGGCAAGGAAGGCCGCGAACCCGCCGCTCTCCTCAGGCAGCGCCAACCCGACTTGTCCAGCCAGCCGAGCGATGTGGTCACGGTGCCTCGTGCGCGACTCACGACCTTCCCGGACTCGTACAACCTCATGCTCGATCCGCTGCAGGTCTCCGCCACCCATGCCGTCCACGGACCGTCGCGCAGCCCTCTCGTCCTCGACGCGAGCCGCGACGTCCGCGTCGGACCGCGCCAGGCCCGCGTCCAGCCCTCGGACCACCTCATCGAGCCGGGCCACCTCGGACTCCGCGTCGACCACCTGCAGCTCGGCGACCACCGCGGTCAGATGGGTCTGCTGCTCCGCGAGAACCTCGATGTCACGACGGGCCGCCGTGAGGTCGGCCTCGATGCCCCGCAACGGCGCGAGGGTCTCGACCTGCTTGCGCGCGTCGACGACGGACGCGTGGGCCTGGAACAGCTCGCCGAACTGCTCGACGGCCCTTTCCATGTCGGCGAAGGTCTCGGGCTCGTCGAGCATGAAGTCGCGCAGCAGCGCGTCCAGGCTCGTGAGGTTCTTCGCCGACTGCGTCTTGTGGAGGAGGCGCTGCGCCTGGTCTGACGCGAGCCCGAGCCGACGCTGCAGCCGCGCCGCGAACTGCGCATAGGAAGGGAACGTCAGCCAGCCCGCGTGCGCGGCCCGAAGCAGGCGCGGGTTGAGCCCGTTCTCGGCGTACGGCGCGAGCGACGCCAGCTCGACCGCTTCCTCGGCGACGACCGACAACGAGTTCACGTCGCCTGCGGCGTTGCTGCCGCGCGGCAGGTGGAACAGCCGCACGAGCGAGGTCGTCTCGCCCGCTCCGTCGTCGAACGTGAGCGCGATCCCGCTCCAGGTCGCGCCCGCCCGCAGGTACCTGGTCGCGACCTCCCCGGTGGCCTCGTCGGACTCCCGCTTGTACGCCCCTCGCACATACGAAACGAGCGATCGCGTACGGTCTCCGGTGCCGGTCTCCTGCGCGGCCGCGTTGTACGACAGCCAGCGCGGCTGGACCAGCACCGTCGCGAGCGCATCGAGCAGCGACGACTTCCCCGACCCCGACGGGCCGGTGACGAGCAGCCCCTTGCGCGCCACCGGCAGATCGAAAGCCCCATGGAACGTGCCCCAGTTGACCAGCTGGATGCGCTGCAGTCTGTGCTGCCCCGCCGCGATCATGAGTCGTCTCCGTCCACGCCCGGCTCCAGCCCCTGGTCGGGATCCGCCACCCCACCCGCCGCAAGCCGACGGAGCTCCCCGGCGACCGCAACCACCTCGTCGGCGTCGAAGACCATCGACAGGATCGGCGAGATCTCGTACCGCTCGTCCTCGTTGGTCATCAGCAGGATCGACGTTTTCTTGAGCTTCTCGACGCAGGCGTTGATGCGCTTGCCGTACGTGACGTGGTCGGTGCTCGCCCCGGAGCGGTACGCGGTCAGGTGGTCGTCGATCTCGTCGCGCCCGACGAACACCCTCGTCGCGCCGGCCTCCGCGCGCAGCAGGAGCTCCCGCAGGTGGAGCAGCAACGCCGTGTCGATGAACGTCAGCGGCATGCTGCGTATCGTCCGCGGCAGGTCCCGGTCGGGCGCGGTCATCGCCCGGACGAACGCCACGCCCGCCTCCCGCTCCAGCACGAGGTCGAGGAACAGGTCGCCGAGCCGCTCCCGGATCGCGTCCTCGTCCGCGAGCAGCGCAGGCCAGAGGTTCGGGTGGATGGCGCGCATCAGGTAGGGCCCCTGGACGAGCCTGACCAGGGCGCGGCGCGACAGCTCCGGGAGTCGCCCATGATCCGTGTCGGTCAGCGCGTTCGGCGCCTCGGGCACGCTCACGGGATTGATGTCGGCCACCGGTGGCAGGAGGTCAGGATGCGCGCGTCGTGGCGCCTGGGTCATCGCGTCCTCCATTCCTTCGGTACGTCACGGAAAAGGTATCGGCGGGCTCTGACAGTTCTGTCGTACCCGCTTCCGCTCGTCCAGGAGAGCATCTCCTCGCCGGCCA
>JAYUEA010000009.1:0-2727 GCA_043739465.1 Propionibacteriaceae bacterium | reverse complement strand
GCCGGTCTGTGAAGGTCGCGCTGACCGGGGCCGACGGGTTCCTGGGATGGCACCTGCAGGTACGGGTCAAGGCGTTGCGGCCGGATCTGGAGATCGTGCCGGTCGCGCAGGCCGACTGGGGGAGACTCGCTGAGCTGCTCGCGGGTGTCGACGCGGTGATCCACGTGGCGGGCATCAACCGCGACACGGACGAGGCTGTACGTGACGGCAACATCGCGCTGGCCAGGGATGTCGTCGCGGCGGTGGGCGATGGCGGGCCGCGGGTCGTCTATGCGAACTCCATCCAGGTCGGCAACGGCACCCCGTACGCGATCGGCAAGGCCGCTGCCGCCGATGTGCTCGGTGAGGCGTGTGCGACGTGGGGATCTGGGTTCACCGATGTCCGGCTGCCCAACCTGTTCGGCGAGCACGGGCGACCCGCATACAACTCGTTCGTCGCGACCTTCGTGGCCGCGGCGGTGGCGGGGGAGACGCCCGGCACGCTCGCCGACCGGCCGATCGGGCTGCTGCACGCACAGCAGGCGGCGCAGGCGCTGCTCGACGGACTGGACGGTACAGGGGTGAGCGAGCCGGTCCCGTACGAGACATCGGTCTCGACGGTCTGGGAGACGCTCGCGGAGTTCAGGTCGATCTATGCGGGCGCTGACGTTCCCGACGTGACCGACGACTTCCGGCTGGACCTGTTCAACACGTACAGGGCGGCCCTGTTCCCGGCGGGTTACCCGTTGGCACTCACACCGCGCGGCGATCAGCGCGGCCGGCTTGTGGAGTCGATCCGCAGCCACGGTGCCGGTGGCCAGGTGTTCGTCTCGACGACGAACCAGGGCTTCACCCGCGGCGAGCACTTCCACCTGCGCAAGATCGAGCGCTTCGTGGTGCTCGCGGGGCGCGCGGAGATCGCTCTGCGCAAGATGTGTACCGACGAGGTGGTCTCGTTCATGGTGAGCGGCGACGAGCCAGTGGCGATCGATATGCCGACCATGTGGACCCACAACATCACGGCCCTCGACGGCGAGGCGACGACGCTGTTCTGGACCAGCGAGCTGTACGACCCCGACCACCCGGACACGTACTTCCAGAACGTCCGCCTCTGACCCCTCTCGGCCCTAGCCGGCAGGTCGCTCAGGCGGTCGGTTCATCATGTTAAGTGGGTGCGTCGGAGGTTCCCATGGCCAATCCGCCATGAGAACGTCAGATTCGCCTACTTAACGTGATGAACCGACGTCCAGGAGCGGCCATGACGAGAGTCGTGCGGGGCGCTGCGCTAGCGCTGTTCGTCGTCGCGAGCCAGCGGGTTTCATTCTTACGGCGGCGAGGGTCCGGGGTTCTGTGTGCTGGCGTTGTGCCGTGGGCCGTCCTTTGATCCGTGCCGCTGCTGCTCGTCGCGGTCTTGGTGAGACGGCGCCCCGCACCTCCCTCGCCCTTGCCGCGGTGGCCGTCGTGGTCTTGACCGTCGCGCTGCTCCTCGAGTGGACAGGGCTGGGTTGGCTGATGGGTCTGTTGGGACGCTGAGCTGACGCAAAACGTCCCCAACTCGCTCGGAAATGCCACTTTCTGCCGCTCGTGACGCGTCGTCTGGACGATGTGCGTCACCCGGTGATCGGTGATGGGAGGATGAGCACGTGACTCGTGTGATGACGGTGGTGGGTACGCGTCCGGAGATCATCCGGCTGTCCGCGGTGATGAAGCGGCTCGACGAGTCGCTTGACCACGTCCTCGTACACACGGGTCAGAACTACGACCCCCTCCTCGGCGAGGTCTTCTTCGCCGACCTAGGGCTTCGCCCCCCGGACCGGCTGCTCAACGTGCGTACGGACACGCTCGGTCAGGTGCTGGGCGACGTGCTGACCGGTACGGAGCAGGCCATCCGCGACTACGCACCCGACGCGCTGCTCGTGCTCGGCGACACCAACTCGTGCCTGGCCGCGGTGATCGCGAAGCGGATGCGCGTGCCCGTCTACCACATGGAGGCCGGCAACCGGTGCTTCGACGAGAACGTGCCGGAGGAGACCAACCGCCGCCTCGTCGACCACGTCGCCGACTACAACCTCGTCTACACCGAGCACGCCCGCCGCAACCTTCTGGCCGAGGGCCTGCAGCCGCGCCGCATCATCAAGACAGGGTCTCCGATGAAGGAGGTCCTCGACGCCCACCGGGCTGACATCGAGGCGTCCGACGTGCTCGTACGGCTGGGGCTCGAGCCCGACTCGTACTTCCTCGTCTCCGCCCACCGCGAGGAGAACGTCGACGCTCCCGAGCGCCTCGACGCGCTGCTCGACTGCCTTCAGAAGGTGTGTCAGACGTACGGCAAGCCCATCCTCGTCTCCACCCATCCGCGCACCCGCAAGCGGCTCGACGCGCTCGGGCGCACCCTCGGGGGCGTCACATTCCACCCGCCGCTCGGCTTCCTCGACTACAACAAGCTCCAGCTGAACGCGGCGTGCGTGCTGTCCGACTCGGGCACGATCGCGGAGGAGTCGAGCCTGCTCGGCTTCCCAGCCGTGACCCTGCGCGACGCCATCGAGCGGCCCGAGGCGCTCGATACCGGCGCCATCCTCATGACCGGCCTCGACCCGGAGAACGTCATCGAGGCGATGGGGTTGGCCATGCGCGGCGAGCCGATCGTCATCCCCGACGACTACCAGATCGGCAACTGCTCCCAGCGGGTCGTCGACTTCATCGTCTCCACCGTCCGCCGCCACAAGCAGTGGAGCGGTCTGCGCTGAG
>JAYUEA010000008.1:0-2727 GCA_043739465.1 Propionibacteriaceae bacterium | reverse complement strand
GGTGCCTCATAAGCCGCAGGGCCGCCCAGGCTTCGCGCGGGCGGCTCTGTGCTCCTTGTCGCTGCCGCTCTCGGCCGAGGTCTCGGGGCCGCTCCCGTGGCTGGCCGACCCTCGTGGCCTGCGGCAGCACCTCGAGTGGCGGCAGAGTGACGGAATCGAGGCCCTGAAAGGGTCACATGGGCGCCACTCGACGACATTACGAGCATCGACCCAGGGACGCCATCGCTCTTCACGCACGCTCACACCCGCTGCGGGTAGCCTTGCCGGGACGACGACAAGGAGCGCGATGAGCGAGCAGCAGCTGGCCGTCACCGAGGACCATCTCGGGGGTACGGACGCGCACCAGCAGATCCGCATCCTCCTTCCGGCCCCGGCAGGCGTCGCCGCGTACCCGGTCAGCCCTCGCACAGGTGAGCCCGTCCGTCCGGTCCCGCTGGGCATCGCCGTCGGCCTGCTCGTTGCCGGTGGCGTCGTCTCGTCCGCCGGCCTGGTGAAGGTGCTGTGGGACTGCGCGACGGTGACCGGCTACCATACGGCCGCACGGGTGCTCGAGTGGACCACGCCGAAACCCGTCTCGTTCCTGACCATCGTCATGGTGATCACGATCGGCGCGATCGGCGCCGCGGTCGCCACGGCGGCCGGCGCGATCGCGTACAACGCCTGGAACGGCCGCGGCTGGACCCGCATCGGAGGCCCGGTCGCCGTCGCGATCTCGGCGCTGACGATCCTGCTGAACCCCCTCGCGATGGTCGCGATGATCCCGGTCGCTGTCGGGGCCGGGCTGCTGTGGCTGCCGCAGGTCGGGCGCTACTTCGCCGTCTGGCGGCTGATCCGTACCAGTCCGCTGATCCGCCGCGGCTGGGCCGAGAACGTCGTGTACGGCACGTTGCCCAGGTACTCGTGAAGGCGGCCCATGCCATCCCTCGCTGATCAGCTGCTCGGCTCTCTCGGCCGCATCGCCCAGGACATGCTGCGGACCGCGACCCGGCAGGCGACCGGCGCTGTCCGCAAGGCCACCGGTGGCCATCGCGAGCCGTCGACCGACCGTCACGCGCCGAAGCTGTCGAACAGGTACCCCGGCGACTTCACGGGGCGCCCGCAGATCACGTACGCGCCGCACACCGGCAAGACCCCCGATCCCGGCGAGGTGGTGTGGGCCTGGGTCCCGTTCGAGGAGGACCACAAACAAGGCAAGGACCGTCCCGTGCTGCTTATCGGACGTGACGGCGACTGGCTGCTCGGGGTGCCGCTGTCGAGTGTGGACCACGACGCCGACGCGGAGCAGGAGGCCGGCGAGGGTCGCCACTGGGTCGCTGTCGGTACGGGCGCGTGGGACTCGAAACGGCGTCCCTCGCAGGCCCGCGTGGACCGGGTCATCCGGGTCCATCCCGATGACGTCCGTGGTCGCGCCGAGAAGCTGGACAAGCCGCGGTTCGACAAGGTGGCGGCAGCTGTTCGTCGTTGGACGTGACCCTTAGCACGCAAGGTGAATGTCGGGCACGGGCTTTGGGGAGGGTCGTCTGAGAACACCAGGGTGCCCAGCGGCCCGGGTCAGTGTGTTTCTGGCCCCAGTGAGTGCCGATTTCAGCGTGCTTTCCGGTGCAGGTACGAACTCGCGATCGCGCCGATGACCGCGCCCGCGGCTGCTGCCAGCACCACGGACCCGGTCCCCCGCCCGAGCGCCCTGCGGGGACCCGTACTCACCGCGACCGCGACCGGCTGGTCGCCCCTCGGCACTACGAGCCCTTCCCCGGGGGCGATGGCCGCGACCGGCTCCTCGTGCACGGGAGTCGGCCCGCTCGCGACAGTCCGTGCGAACAAGGCGAGCCACGCGAAGATGATCAGCACGCTCAGCAGCTCGACCGCCGTGAAGTTGTACGCCCGGCCCACCCTCCACAGCAGGACGATCACCAGCATCAGCCCGCCGAACACCCACGTGGTGACGATGAACGTCGACGGAAGTGTGCGCAGCAGTACGGGCGCGGCGAGGATCAGCAGCCCGAACCCCACGATCGCGGTGACCGCGAAGATGTCGTGGACCAGGCGGCTGAGGTTGACCGGGATGACGCCGAGGCCGATGAGGGTGACCCCGATGACCGTCAGCGCGATCCGTACAGCCAGGACCGTGCGGCGACCGATGCTCGGCCAACGCCCCAGGTCGGCGGAGAGGTAGTCGGCGAGCGTGGTCAGCACGATCCCCGCGATGACGACGGTGAAGTTGAAGGCGGAGGCGGAGCTCGAGGTGCTGATTCCGAGGGCGCTGAAGTTCGACTGCCACCAGCCCGGGTTGTCGGCGGTCAGCATCGACGCGAACACGCCAGCGGCCAGGAAGCTGCCCAGCAGCACAGCGACCCGCGAGCTGCTCATCTGATGACCGATCACCGTGAGCGTGTAGCAGCAGACGCCGACTGTCGCGGCGAGCAGCAGGGTCGCGGAGATCCGCCCGACGACCAGGCCCTGGAAGGCGCGTTGGAACGTCGAGTAGCCGGCGATCACAGCCATCACCGAGATGGCCGCGGCCGCCAGGGTCAGGCCGGCCGTGTCCCAGATCCGCCAGACGATGGAACGAGCCCGCCAGTACTCCGAGAGCCTGGCCACGCGCACGTACGCGGCGGCGAACGCGATGCCGCCGAGCACCACAGTCAGGATCGAGGTCACGGTGGCGAGGGACACCTCACCGCTCAGGGGGGTCCCGCCGGACCGGAAGACGAAAGGGCCGACGACCAG
>JAYUEA010000007.1:0-8234 GCA_043739465.1 Propionibacteriaceae bacterium | reverse complement strand
GTTCCTGCGGCTGCGCTGTTGTGCGTCTATCGACGTCGCAACGTGGCCATAGTGCAGGCACTTGCCGCCAGCGCACAGCGACTCGGCATGTTGGTGCTCCTGTGGGCACTGGACGAGGCAGCCCCCGAGCTCGCGGCAAGCACGATAGGCATCGGGCCAGGCAGCCGATTCGGCCTGCTCAATGAACTAGCTTCGCGGGTGCCTGCTGACCGGTGGCTCCTCGTGTCCGATGATGATGTCGAGTTCGGCAGCTACGGCATGCGCGCGCTACTCGCCTGGGCTGAGGCCTTTAAACTCGATCTTTGCCAACCCGCTCATGCTAGGAGCGGGAGCTACTACTTTCACCGAATCACTGGCAGGAGCCTTCTCTGCGTCGGCCGCGAGACGACCTTCGTCGAAATCGGACCCGTTCTTGTCATCGCTGCCAACGCGCGCCCTCGATTTCTCCCGTTCCCAGCGGAAGGAATGGGCTGGGGCGTGGAACTGCATTGGTACGACCTGCATCAGCAAGGTGCGCGTTTAGGCATCATTGATGCAAGTCCGATTCGCCACCTCACGCCCATTGGGGGCGACTATGACGGGGCACAAGAAATGACCCGTCTGCGTGACCTGCTCTTGGCTCGTGGCGTGTGTCGCTGGGAGGAATTGCAGGTCAATCAGCGGCGACTCTATCCATGGAGTCGGGTCCATGCGATTGTTCGTCATCCCGACTAGATTCAGCTCGGATCATCGCTGACCGACACTTCTTGCCAAAAGGCTCGGTCGCAGCAGGCCAACGAAACCAAGATTCCGAACGAGCCCGACGTGATCCCGTTCATGATAGGCCTCCCTGGCGGCATCGAGAGCTTGAAAGGCAGCCAGACGTCGGACGTGGCGAAGACCTTCCTTGACATCAGTATGATCATCGTGCCGATGCAGGACTTCACGACTCTCTAGGTAGGTACGTCGCCAGTCTCTGCTCATTCCTCCTGCATGTACGCGGTAGTACGCAAGTGATTCGCTTAACCGGTCGACTTGTGTGATCTTTGCAATCCTCAGCCAGAGATCCCAGTCCTGGACCGCGGCAAGGCCGGTGTCGAAATCACCAATTCGCCTGAGCGTTGCCCTGCGAACAACAACGGTGCTTACACACACACCGTTTCCAGTCAGCAGGGCACGGTACGAATCATGATGGTCTTCGAAACCTGGTCCGACGGAAAGCCCCTCGGCGTCAACAATATTGAAGCGTGTGGATAGCATTCCCAGATCGGGGCGCGCCGCAAGTTCGCGCACCTGCATCTCCAGCTTGGTCGGCAGCCACAGGTCATCGGCGTCGAGGAACGCAAGTAGTGGTGCTGTGGTCGCAGTTATCCCGCAATTGCGAGCGGCAGAAAGGCCAAGGTTGGATTGTCGGATTCGTCGGATCCGCGAATCGACTGTCTCAACCCAATCGAGCGGTTCATCTGAGCCGTCGTCGACGACAACGGCTTCCCAATCGTCGAAGGTCTGCGCGACGATGGACGCGAGCGTGTCCCGGAGGTACCGGCCCGGGTTGTAGGCGGGGATGATCACTGCAACTTCGGTCATACCAGGAGAATGCCAGACGAGGGCGCCGCCTCACTCGGAAGTTGTCAAGACAGTTGACCCTGGATCTACCGGTTGGTCCGGGGCTGGACCGCGACTCGCAGTAGCCTACGTAGTATCCCAGCAACGACAGGCACTTTCGCTTCGCCGGACCTTGCCCGACGAGCAAGAGCAGCCGGCTACTGCAACAGCGGGGGTAGCAACTAGCGAGGTGATCGCGACCTTACGTGCCGTGGTGGCTGGACCTCCGCTATCGTGATGGGCGGTGCCGAACGGCGGCGTGGTCAGTGGCAACGAGCGTGGCGGGACTCGCCTGGGCGGCGTCTGACGAAGCGGAGGGGACGTTGACACCGCGATCCCTGGCGTTCTACTTGCCGCAGTACCACCCAATTCGCGAGAACGACCAATGGTGGGGCAAGGGCTTCACCGAATGGACCAACGTCAGCAAGACTCGACCTCGCTTTCCTGGCCACTACCAACCGCACCTGCCGGCCGACTTGGGCTTCTACGACCTCCGGCTCCCCGAGGCGCGTGCGTCGCAGGCTGAGCTCGCGAAGGCCCATTCCATCGATGGCTTCGTGTACTACCACTACTGGTTCAACGGTCGCCGACTGCTTGAGCGACCGTTCAACGACGTGCTCGCCAGTGGGTCACCGGATTTGCCGTTCTGTCTTGCTTGGGCCAATGAGAACTGGACGCGGGCCTGGGACGGACGCAGCAGTTCCCCCCTACTCACCCAAGAGTACTCGACGCAGGACGACCTCACGCATATTCGTGAGTTGCTGCCCGCGTTCGCCGATCCCCGGTACGTGACATACGCAGGCAGGCCGGTCTTCCTCGTGTATCGCGCCGGCCTGCTGCCGGAACCCAAACGCAGCACCGACATCTGGCGAGCGGAAGTAGTAGCCGCCGGTCTGCCGGAGCCCTACCTGCTGCGCATCGAGAGCTTCCCCGACGAGCGCGGCGATCCCGCTGCCTGTGGCTTTGACGCGGGGGTTGAATTTGCTCCCAGATGGTGGGACCTTCCCGCCTCGCCTGCTTGGGTGCGTGCGGGAAAGGCGATGAGTCGCGGTCGAGGCCCTTTTCGCGACCAAATCCATGACTATCGGAAGACGGCGCAGCGCGCGATGTCGCGAAAAGCAGCGGACTACACGCTTTGGCCTGGCGTGACGCCGATGTGGGACAACTCAGCGCGTCGTGCCAGTGGGGCGCTCATCCTTACCAACAGCACCCCGTACGAGTACGGGCGATGGCTTGATCACGCCATTCGACGCAGTGCGAGCATCGCGCTCCAAGCGGGCGCGTCTGATGCTGGTTTCGTCTTCATCAATGCGTGGAATGAATGGGCAGAGGGCAACCACCTCGAGCCCGATAGGCGCAACGGCCTGACATACCTCGCGGAGCATCGCCGCGTCGTGAAAGAGCGCTCGGCCACTTTGACATGAGCGATTCGAAGGCCGTGGCGACCGGTACTACCCGGCGCGCCCTATCGGCTTCCATCAACTCCTCCTTCGTCGCTGCTGCCTTCGGGATTCCGCTATCCCTGTTCGTCGTTCCAATCAGTCTCAACGTGGCAGGGCTCGGGGCTTTTGGGACTTATTCGACCCTGTCCGCGGTGCTGTCGCTCATCGGTCTCGGCGAAGCCGGGGTGACGGCGGAGGTGACCCGTCGCGTAGCCAGAGCCGCAGGAGCCGGGGACCAAGCAAGCGTCGCCCGCGCAGTTAGGGAGGGTGCAACGTTACTGGGCTTAATGGGCGCCGCGATCTCGAGCGTCGGCATCTTGCTGTCTCCTCTCCTCGTCTCATTCGCATTCCCCCGGCTAAGGGGTGACGCGAGGCGCGAAGTCCTTCTGGTCCTCATCGGAATCCTGCTTCAACTCGCCGTCGGCCTGATGCTCTCCGGCTACTTCGCTGTGCTGACGGGCCTGCAACGCACCGATTACGGCAACTACCTCGGCCTGGCCGGGCGGCTCCTCGGCGTGCTCCTACTCGTTGCCTTCGCTTCCCTCGGCTGGGGACTTTCTGCCTTCTTCTTTTCTAACCTCGTCATAACCCTCCTGGGGTGGGCGGGCAGCTACTGGGCCGTGCTCAGGGTACGACCCGGGTTCCACATTGGGTTTGTCCGACCCAGGTGGGCCTCGCTCAGCCCGTACTTCGCTATTACGTTCGTGGTGCTCTCGGCCAGCATCTCGAACGTGTTTGACTTCCAGTTCGACAAGATCGTGCTGGCGCACTTTGACGGGGCCGGTAGCGCAGGCATCTACCAGATCGGCACGACACTGACTTTGGCCGGGCGGTCCGTTGCCTTGGCGCCGATCGGGCTTCTTCTCGCTGGCGCGGCCGAGCTGCTCGCGCGCGACAAGACCAAGCTGTGCCGGCTCGAGTCGCTGATGACGAGGGGGACATACTCCTTGGGTGCCCTCTTGATGTTGGGCACGGCAGCGCTGGCCCCGGCCTTCATCCCGCTGTGGCTGGGCCCTACGTATGACCAAGCAGTGGTGGCCACGCAGCTGCTGAGCATCGCGCTCATGTTCAACCTCTGGTCGGCGCCGTGGTACTTCTACGCCCTGGGCCGCGGCTGGTTAGCGGTCACCGGCTGGTCATCGCTCATGAACGCTGTGACGAACGCCATCTCCAGTTACTTCCTGACGAGGGAGCTGGGTTTGCACGGGGCGCTGTTTGGAAGCATGATCGGCAACATGGCCGGATTCCTGACCTTCTGGCTGTTGCTGCGACGGCTAGAGGGCCGTCCCTGGTTGACACCGATCATACGTCCCACATCAGTCGTAGGTCTGAGCTCGCTCGTATTCTTTGTGTTAGTGAAGCAGGTCCCTGTGGGCTGGGCCGGACTCGTCACGATCAGCGCCTTGTATCTCGCGACCACGGTCTCGCTTCTTCAACTGGCCGGCGCCTTGCCCATACGCTTCGACTTCGGCGGTCGCCGACCGTGGTTGCATCTGTCGGTCTTGGAGGTTGCATCCGGGCCGCCGTTTTAGGTTGTGGGAAAGTGCTTAGCCTGCAAGCGATGCCGCGCCCGAGGTCGTCCGTCGACCTTCACTTCTTCAGATGGCCATGAAATGAAGCCACCCGTTACTGTTTTCCAATTAGCGCACCGCGTCCTAGTGCGCACCTCTATTTTGAGGACCTCGCCGAGCCTGCCCGGACGGGTCTGGAGGCGCGTCCAGCAGTTCGGCTCTCGTCGCTGGGACGACCAGATCGTAAGGACGACCCTTCACGGGCGCTCGGTCTACCTGAACTTTGGAAATCCCTACCCTTTCTTCGTTCGTCAGTTTCCGACCTACAACGCGCCACAAGTCGAAGCCGTGCTGCTGGCTGCCGACGTATTGAGGCGGCCAGTTCGGGTCGTCGACGTAGGGGCCGCGGTGGGTGACACCGCACTGCTACTTCTGGAGCGCTGCCCGTTGCAGCTGGAGCGGATTGACTGCGTGGAGGGTGAAGGGCGCTTCTTCGCGTTGCTGGAGGTAAACCTTAGGGGCACAGTGGCCGTCGCACACTTCGCTACCTTGTCTGATATTGAAGGCGATGTGCCGGAGCTGGTGCGCACGCAGCACCAGGGCACCGCAAGCGCGGTCGGCGAAAGCCGCCTTCCCGCCGTTACCCTCGATCAGATCATCGACCATGCCGACGTCATCAAAGTCGACACCGACGGGTACGACGGCTTGATCCTCGCGGGGTCAAAGCGCTTGCTCTCCACGAAACCAATGGTGCTGTTCGAGTGGCACCCACTACTCTGCGCCCACGTTGGAACCGATGAACGCGTCGCTTTCAACGTGTTGGGCGAGATTGGTTATGACCGCTTTGTCTTCTGCAATAAGTTCGGCGAGTTCAGTCAATTCATGACGGCGCTAGACCAAGATCGCTTGAACGCATTGGCGCAGTTCTGCTTGACGAGCAAGACTGCGTACGATTGGCATTTTGACGTGCTGGCTCTAGGTGGACCCGACGTTGATCTTATCTCGGTCGCCGGCCTGGAGCGCCGGGCCATACGAGTTCACGCTTCGACGTGACGATGCCTTCGGCTGCCGTCTGGCACAACCTTCCCAGCGGGGGTGGCCTGAGAGCTTTGGTTGCTCACGTGCAGGCGTTAGAAGGGGCCGGCTGGCGGGTCGAGATCTTCACCCCACCCTCGGCCGATCGCAGCTTTTTTGATGGGCTCTCCACCATGAGGCACCATGTCGTTGAGCGCAGCGAGCCTAAAGCGGCGCGTCGCTTCGACCCGATTGGACCGTACCGGGCTCGGATGAACTCCTTAGACACAATGGAGACACATGCGCGAGAGGTCGCGCGCCGAGTGGACGCGGGCGGCTTCGACATCCTGTTCGCCAACTCATGTATGGAGTTCCGTTCCTCGGCTGTCGCGACCTTCTCAGCTACCCCGAGCGTGCTATACCTCCAGGAGCCATACAGGTGGTTATACGAGGCGATGCCCGAGCTTCGGTGGCTTACCGACTTCCGGGGGACGGGGCCAACGAGGCGCGGCCGGTTGTACGCCTCGATGAAGGCGATCGCGACTTTCATGGGTGACCGGGCGCAAGCCCGTGCCGAGAAGCGCTGGGCAGACGCCCATGATGCCATCCTGGTGAACAGTCAGTTCAGTCGCGAAAGCGTCATGAGGGCCTACGGTTCTGATAGCCGGGTCTGCTACCTGGGGACGGACCTCGACTTCATCGGGGGGGCCAAGGTCCCAGCTCGTGAGCCCTACGTTCTGTGCGTGGGTGCCTTCGTACCCGAGAAGCGGCCAGACTTCGTGGTGGAAGCCGTGGCCACAACCGTCGCTGTCGGGAAGCGCTTGGTGTGGGTGGCGAACGTCGCCTCCACGCCCCTGATGTCCGTGGTGCAGGACCGGGCGCGCGCGTTGGGAGTTCAACTGGACATCGAGGTGGGTGTTTCCGACGAGCGCGTGCGAGAACACCTACGGCGGGCGGCGGTACTGGCCTACGCACCCCGACTGGAGCCGTTTGGGCTAGTGCCTCTGGAAGCAATGGCCGCGGGCCTGGCCGTCGTGGCGGTGGCGGAAGGAGGCGTAAGGGAGACGGTGGTGGACGGAATATCGGGGGTCCTCTGCTCGCTTGATCCCGTCGCCATGGGTGCGGCGATCGATGGCCTCGTCCTTAACCACGAGGTTTACGCGAAGTTGACAGCCAGCGCACGGTCTTGGGTGGCGTCCCGGTTCACGACTAAACTGGCAGGTGAGCGCCTGCTCAGCGAGTTCTCCCGAATTGTGTCGTAGATGTGGCGGCCACATGGGCACTGGGACTTCCACGCTGTAGGACGCCACGCCGGGCGCCCATCGACAGGTAGCCACACACTCACGGCCGACCGGTGCGCGTCTTGCCAGGCCAGCTCAAGTGCGGCTGAGATCATGACCAGGCCAGCGACGGCTACCGGCTCGGGGCGCAGATGCTGCCGATTGTTGACGTACCAGAGCAGGTAGAACCCACCGACGAGGTTCACGACAGCGAAGGCGATGACGACAAGAGGCAAGCCCACAGGACCTCTCACTGCCGCCCCTGGCGAGGTGAGACGGCAGCGATGAAGATCCGGAACGCCGAGATGGGCGCCGGGGCCACCCGCTGCCGAAACGAGAGCCGGCGGGCGGGCGTCGTGCGGCGGGCTGAAGAATTCTCGCCAAGCCGCGGATAGTGCTGTGGTTGAGCCGGGCAAACGGCTTGACCTGGTTCCGTTCCGCCCGGCGGGCAGGCGGGTACGCAGGAACGATCACGGAACAGGTCCTGGCTGGCACATTCGCAGCAGCGGAGCCCAGAGACGCATCGCGGGGGCAGTACATTTCTGTAGCTCTGCAACATGGTCAGGGCCTGCAGGGAGGCACGCCCTTCACCCGTTTGCCAACGACAGTTACTCTGCGTGACCGTCGAAGACCCAGGCATGCGACGCCGTCTTGCCTCCTTTGCCCTCGTGACCACGCTTGTGACCTCGGTCTCGATCGGGCTGGCACCCGCCAGTTACGCCGTGACACCGGTCGGTGTGGACGGCGTCAAGCAAGCCCAACCGCTGTGTGGGGTGCTTCACGGTGATCAGACCTTTGTGAGCGCCCCGGTCGCCGCCCCCAAGGAGCTGCTGAGCAGGCGAGGCATCGCCGGGTTCGTGGCCATCGCAGGCAAGATCTACGCAATGGACCAGTCAAACCAACGGTTGCTCACCCTGAATCTCGATGGTGGTGTGCTCGGATCAACGAGCGTGAGCGTCGGACCGTTCACGGTGGACCCGACCGGGGCTTCCTACACAGCCGAGGCAAACTACGATCTCGTCAAGCGCGACGGCAGTGGAAAAGAGTTGTGGCGTTCGCACCAGCCCAACCCCATCGCCTCAATCGCCGGAGTCCCCGGTGCACCTTGGCGCCTCGTTGCCGTACTCCGCGACCGAGTTGCTGAGATCGACCCCGCGACAGGCAGCACGATCGGAGCCCGCCCAGGCGTGATCGGCTCCACATTCGCAGGCGATGCCGCCAGCGGGCTGATCTCCATGGACGGTCACTTCGTGCGTGAGTACGACGCCAACCTTGCTGAGGTCAAGCGCTTTGGATCACCTGCAGACGCCAACGCGCCGATGCCAGACGGTTCCCCTTTGCACTTCCACATCCTGGGCGGCGCGACGCAACTCGCCGACGGGAGATTCCTGGTCACCGATTCC
>JAYUEA010000006.1:0-8240 GCA_043739465.1 Propionibacteriaceae bacterium | reverse complement strand
CAGCGCATACGTCGGCTCCACCGTCGTCGTGAAGTACGGCGGGAACGCGATGGTCGCCGAAGACCTCAAGGAGGCATTCGCCGCCGACATCGCGGAGCTTCGGGCGGCCGGCGTGAACGTCGTCGTGGTCCACGGCGGCGGTCCACAGATCTCCTCGATGCTCAAGCGCCTCGACATCGGTTCCGAGTTCCGCGGCGGGCTGCGGGTGACCACCCCTGAGGCCCTCGACGTCGTACGGATGGTGCTGGTCGGCCAGGTCGGCCGCGAGCTGGTCGGCCTGATCAACAGACACGCCCCGATCGCCGTCGGCATGTCCGGCGAGGACGCGTGCACGTTCACCGCTGTCCGCAGGGGCCTGGTGCTGGACGGCGTCGAGGTCGACCTCGGCCTCGTCGGAGACGTCGCGTCGGTGCAACCGCAGCTGGTGCTGGACCACGTGGCGGCGGGGCGGGTGCCTGTCGTCGCCACGTTGGCGCCGGATGCCCAGGGCGTCGTCCACAACGTCAACGCCGACACGGCGGCTGCGGCGTTGGCTGCCGCGCTCGGTGCCGTACGACTCGTCGTGCTCACCGACGTCGCCGGCCTGTACGCGGACTGGCCGTCGTCGACCCAGATCGTGGAGCGGATCACTGCCACCGAGCTGGCCGACCTGCTGCCGACGCTCGAGTCGGGCATGCGGCCGAAGATGGAGGCCTGCCTCGTCGCCGTACAGTCCGGCGTCCCGACCGCGACCGTCATCGATGGCCGCGTCCCTCACAGCGTGCTCGCCGATCTGGCAGGCGACGCCCACGGCACGACTGTCGTGCCTGACGAAGGAGATGCCGCATGACGTGGCAGGAGCACTACTCGGGAAGCCTCATCAACGCCTTCGGGCTGCCGTCCCGTGAGCTCGTGCGGGGCGAAGGGATGCACCTGTACGACGACGAGGGCACGCGCTACCTCGACATGCTGGCCGGCATCGCGACGGCCTCCCTGGGCCACGCACATCCCGCGTACGTGGCGGCGCTCGCCGACCAGGCGGCGACCCTGTCCCACGTCTCCAACCTGTTCAGCTCTCCGACCCAGATCGCGCTGGCGGAACGGCTCACCGGTCTGCTGGGCCACGACGCGAAGGTGTTCCTCGCGAACTCCGGGAGCGAGGCCAACGAGGCGGCCTTCAAGGTGACCCGGCGCACCGGTCGTACGAGGATCATCGCCGCCGAGAACAGTTTCCACGGCCGCACCATGGGCTCCCTGGCCATCACGCACAAGGCCGCCTACCGCGAGCCGTTCGAGCCGCTGCCGGGCGACGTCACGTTCGTACCGTTCGCCGACGCCGACGCGCTCGCCGCTGTCGTGGACGACACCGTCGCTGCCGTCGTACTGGAGCCCATACAGGGCGAGGCGGGCGTCATCGTCCCGCCACAGGGCTACCTCGTCGCGGCGCGGGAGATCACCGCGCGGCACGGCGCGTTGCTGTGGCTCGACGAGGTGCAGACGGGCATCGGACGGTCCGGCGCGTGGTTCGACCACCAGCGCGAGGGGATCGTCCCCGACCTGGTCACGGTCGCCAAGGGCCTGGGCAACGGCTTCCCGGTCGCGGCCTGCCTCGCGACGGGCCCGACGGCCGACCTCATCCAGCCGGGCATGCACGGGTCGACGTTCGGCGGGAACCCCCTGGCGTCGCGGGCTGCGCTGACGGTGCTCGGGATCCTCGAGCCGCTCCTCCCGCAGATCAACGCGGTGGGCGACAAGCTGGCCGCGGACCTCACGGGACTGCCGGGCGTCGTCGCCGTACATGGTCGTGGCCTGTTGCGCGGCATCGAGCTCGAGCAACCGATCGGCTCGGCCATCGTGGCTGCTGGTCTGGCCTGCGGCTTCATCCTCAACGCCGCACGCCCGGACCGGATCCGGCTCGCGCCGCCGCTCATCGCCACCAGCGACGACCTGGCGCCGTTCGTCGAGGCGTGGCCGGACCTGTACGAGCGGGCGAGTCGCTCATGAAGGGCTCCGACCTTCCGAAGGCCAGGCGGCAGTCGCACATCGCCGAGCTCGTCGCGACTCAGGCGGTGACGTCGCAGACGGAGCTTCGCCGCCTCCTGGCCGACGAGGGCGTCGAGGTCACGCAGCCGACGTTGTCGCGAGACCTCCTGGACCTGCGGGCTGTACGGGTTCGGCGGGCCGACGGTGCCGTCGCCTACGCCATCCCCGACGACAGCGCCTTCGACACGCGTGAAGGTACGGCTCGGCTCGCGCGTCTGTGCTCCGACCTGTTGCTGCGCGCGGAAGCCTCGGCCAACCTCGTCGTCGTGCGTACCCCCGCGGGCGCGGCCCAGTACTTCGCGTCGGCGCTGGATAGGGCAGGCTGGGACGACGTTCTCGGCTGCGTGGCCGGCGACGACACTGTGCTGCTGATCACCCGCGACGTGGCCGGCGGTGCGGCAGTCGCGGAACGACTGCTGACGATGGGCTCGGAAGGAGTCGCATGACCCACGGGGTGCTCTGGGGAGGTCGGTTCGCCGGCGGCCCGGCGGACGCGATGTTCGCCTTGTCGAAGTCGACGCAGTTCGACTGGCGGCTGGCCCTGTACGACCTGGCCGGGTCCCGCGCCCACGCGCGTGCCCTGCACCGCGCCGGGCTGCTCATCGACGACGAGCTGGCCGGACTGCTGGCCGGCATCGACGGGCTGGCGACGGACGTCGAGTCCGGCGCGTACCTGCCGCTGCCCTCGGACGAGGACGTACATGGCGCGCTCGAGCGTGGCCTCACGGAGCGCCTCGGTCCTGAGCTCGGAGGGCGGCTCCGCGCCGGGAGGTCGCGCAACGACCAGATCGCCACGCTGGTACGGATGTACCTGCGCGACGCGCTGGCCGGCCTTCGTGCTGACCTGGTGGCCGTGGCCAGCGCTCTGGCCGACCAGGCCGCGCAGCACCTCGGCGTGCCCATGCCCGGTCGTACACACATGCAGCACGCCCAGCCCGTACTCCTGTCGCACCAGCTGCTTGCCCACGCCTGGCCGCTGGTCCGCGACCTCGACCGGATCCGCGACCTCGACAAGCGGTTGGCGATCAGCCCGTACGGGTCCGCCGCGCTCGCCGGCACGTCGCTGGGGCTCGACCCGGAGGCCGTCGCCAAAGAGCTGGGGTTCTCCGGCTCCGTCGCGAACTCGATCGACGGCACCTCGGCGCGCGACCTCGTGGCTGAGGCTGCCTATGTCTGCGCCCAGGTCGGCGTCGACATCTCCCGGCTCGCGGAGGACGTCATCATCTGGTGCACCTACGAGTTCGGCTTCGTCACCCTCGACGACGCCTGGTCGACCGGGTCGAGCATCATGCCCCAGAAGAAGAACCCCGACGTGGCCGAGCTGGCCCGCGGCAAGGCAGGACGCCTCATCGGCAACCTGTCCGGCCTGCTGGCGACGCTCAAGGGGCTCCCGTTGGCCTACAACCGCGACCTCCAGGAGGACAAGGAGCCGGTCTTCGACTCCCTCGACCAGCTGGCGGTGCTGCTGCCGGCCGTGGCGGGGATGGTGGCGACGTTGCGCGTCCACCCGGAGCGGCTCGCCGACCTGGCGCCGCGCGGGTTCTCGCTGGCCACGGACGTGGCCGACTGGCTCGTACGGCAGCGCGTGCCGTTCGCCCGCGCCCACGAGATCGCCGGGGAGGCCGTTCGCTACTGCGAGGGCCGCGGCATCGAGCTCACCGACCTCACAGCCGACCAGGTCGGCGAGATCTCGCCGGAGCTCACGCCCGACGTGCTCAGCGTGCTGAGCGTCAGCGGCTCGATCGAGCGCCGCGACGGCCGGGGAGGAACCGCGACGGTACGGGTCCGCGAGCAGCTCGACGAGCTCCGCGAGGCCTTGACCACCCCGACGGACTGACTACTCCACGTCGGGAGCCGGGTGCTCCAGGCGGAGCGCGTCCTCGATCCCGGCAGGCTTCTCGGCCTCGTGCCCGGGGCGGGGCTTCCGCTTGGGGATGAGGTGCATCACGCCGACGACGACGAAGCCGACGACCAGGCCGACCAGGGCAGAGGCCAGCGTCTCGACGAGCCACGCCACGAACCCGCCCACGGCGGGGATCGTGCTCGCGGCCTCCACCACATGATGGACGAGGGCGTACGGGGCGTGCAGGCCGAGCGTGTCTGCTCCGACGAGGACGAGATGGCCACCGACCCAGATCATGGCGGCGATGCCGACGACGGACAGCACGCGCATGACGATCGGCATGGCGGCCACCAGACCGCGGCCGAAGCCCTGCACGCCCTTGCTCTTCCGCTCGGCGAGCGCCAGACCGATGTCGTCGAGCTTCACGATCAAGCCCGCCACCCCGTACACGAGGGCGGTGATCACGACGCCCACCACCGCGAGGATCACGATCCGCGACAGGAGCGGCTCGGACGCGACCTCGGCGAGCGCGATGGCCATGATCTCGGCCGACAGGATGAAGTCCGTACGGATCGCGCCGCTGATCATCCGCTTCTCGTGCTCCGGAGTGCCCAGCTCGGCGAGCGCCTCCTGGGGGCTCTCGCCATGCGTGGAGTGCAGCAGCGCCTCGAGCACCTTCTCGGCGCCCTCGAAGCCCAGGTACGTGCCGCCGATCATCAACAGCGGTGTCATGGCCCACGGCACGAACTGGCTCAGCAGGATCGCCACGGGGAGGATGAAGACCAGCTTGTTGCGCAGGGAACCCTTGGCAATCTTCCAGATGATGGGCAGCTCTCGCTTCGCGAGGAACCCGTGGAGATAGCGCGGCGTCACGGCCGTGTCGTCGACGACCACGCCGACGGCCTTCGCGCTCGCCTTGCCCGCAGCCGCCCCGATGTCGTCGATCGACGCAGCGGCGAGCTTGGCGATCGCAGCGATGTCGTCGAGCAGGGCAGCCAGTCCACCGCTCATGTGATGGGTCTCCTCGTCCGTGGGTGAGGTCCCAGGGTAGCGAGGCCCGGGCGGCGCCCAGGCCCCGGAAACGGCGGGCTCGGGGTCCCGACGCTCGGTAGAGTGCGCCGGGTGACTGGAGTACTTGACGAACTGAGATGGCGGGGCCTGCTCGCCGAGTCCACTGACGAGGCGGCGCTGGCCGAACATCTGGCGAGCGGACCGGTCTCGTTCTACGTGGGCTTCGACCCCACAGCGCCATCGATCCATTTCGGGAACCTCGTCCAGCTGATCCTGGTACGCCACCTGCAGGCGGCGGGTCACAAGCCCTTCCTCCTGGTCGGCGGTGCCACTGGGCTCATCGGCGACCCGAAGCAGAGCGCGGAGCGTGTGCTCAACCCGACGGACGTGGTCGCCGGCTGGGTTCAGAAGATCCACGACCAGGTTGCCCGCTTCGTCTCCTTCGAGGGCGACAACGCGGCGACGGTCGTCAACAACTACGACTGGACGTCGCAGATGTCGACGATCGACTTCCTGCGCGACATCGGCAAGCACTTCAGCGTGAATCGCATGCTGGCGCGCGACGTGGTGAAGAACCGCCTCGAGTCGGGCATCTCGTACACCGAGTTCTCCTACGTCCTCGTGCAGTCGCTGGACTTCCTGCACCTCTTCACCGAGCACGGCGTGACTCTGCAGTCCGGAGGGTCCGACCAGTGGGGCAACATCACCGCCGGCGTGGAGCTGATCCGACGCTCGGCCGGGGGAAAGGCTCACGGTGTCGCGACGCCTCTGCTCACCAAGGCGGACGGGACGAAGTTCGGGAAGTCCGAGTCGGGCACGATCTGGCTGGACGCCCAGCTGACGAGCCCGTACGCCTTCCACCAGTTCTTCCTGTCCGCGCAGGACAGCATGGTGGGTACCTACCTGAGGATCTTCTCGCCGCGGGGCAAGGAGGAGATCGAGGCACTGGAGCGCCAGACCACGGAATCCCCCCATCTCCGAGCCGCACAGCGCGCCCTGGCCGACGACGTCACAGACCTGGTGCACGGCGTGGGGGAGAGGCAGGCCGCTGTCGCTGCCGCGGACGCCCTCTTCGGCAGGGGGACGCTGGCGGAGCTCCCGGAGCCCACGATCCGCGCGGTCGCCACGGAGCTCCATGCGGCTGACGTTGCCAGCCTGGACGGCCTCAGCGTGGCCTCAGCGCTCCATCAGGCCGGAGTGGTGGCAAGCCTGTCGGCGGGACGTCGGGCGATCGCTGAGGGTGGCGCGTACGTGAACAACGTCAAGGTCACGGACGCCGACGCAACGGTAGGAGAGAGCGACCTCTTGCCCGGTAGGTACGTGGTCGTCCGGCGGGGCAAGAGGACCGTCGGAGCCCTCCACGTCGCGTCGTAGGAGCTCACGTGAGCGGGCCGCCGGCCAGCCTCCAGTGTGCCCCGGTGGGCGACACGCCCGGGCGGCAGGGCTGACTTGACCTCCTGGGTCGATCCACGTAATGTTCACCAAGCCTTCCCGATGACACGGACAAGGTGAATCGCACAGCGACAAGGCCAAACGGCCTGCCAGCAGCAGATTCACCGAGGACGGATCGGAAGACCACCTCTCATCAGATGCAGCCAACGGCACTGGTTCGTCCAGCTCCTGAAGCCTCGTCGTGAGCGGTGAAGGACCCGCTGGAACTGAGTTTGACAAGGTTCCGAAGGCCCTACTAGAGTAAGTCGAGTTGCCCCAAGCGGCGGTGAAAAGCCAAAGCGCAGGACGCACCCGAAACTTGAGAACTCAACAGCGTGCTAATAGTCAATGCCAAAAAATGCACTTAATTGTGCCCCAAGGTCATGACTTCTTCGGAAGAAACAGGCCTCGGTTCCTTTGATTAATTGATGAAAGACCCAGCAATGGGTCCTACGTCGGGTAATCGAACCTCAATGAGACGGATAACAGGGCTTCGGCTCTGCACCGATAAATTTCAATGGAGAGTTTGATCCTGGCTCAGGACGAACGCTGGCGGCGTGCTTAACACATGCAAGTCGAACGGTAAGGCTCTTCGGAGTACACGAGTGGCGAACGGGTGAGTAACACGTGAGCAACCTGCCCTTGACACTGGGATAACAGTTGGAAACAGCTGCTAATACCGGATACGACCTTGATCGGCATCGATCGGGGTGGAAAGTTCCGGCGGTCAAGGATGGGCTCGCGGCCTATCAGCTTGTTGGTGAGGTAACGGCTCACCAAGGCTTCGACGGGTAGCCGGCCTGAGAGGGCGACCGGCCACACTGGGACTGAGATACGGCCCAGACTCCTACGGGAGGCAGCAGTGGGGAATATTGCGCAATGGGCGAAAGCCTGACGCAGCAACGCCGCGTGCGGGATGACGGCCTTCGGGTTGTAAACCGCTTTCAGCAGGGACGAAGCAACACGTGACGGTACCTGCAGAAGAAGCACCGGCCAACTACGTGCCAGCAGCCGCGGTGATACGTAGGGTGCGAGCGTTGTCCGGAATTATTGGGCGTAAAGAGCTTGTAGGCGGTCTATTGCGTCGAAAGTGAAAACTCAGGGCTCAACCCTGAGCCTGCTCTCGATACGGGTAGACTTGAGGGATGTAGGGGAGAACGGAATTCTTGGTGGAGCGGTGGAATGCGCAGATATCAGGAGGAACACCGGTGGCGAAGGCGGTTCTCTGGACATTTCCTGACGCTGAGAAGCGAAAGCGTGGGTAGCAAACAGGCTTAGATACCCTGGTAGTCCACGCCGTAAACGGTGGGTACTAGGTGTGGGGGACATTCCACGTTCTCCGTGCCGCAGCTAACGCATTAAGTACCCCGCCTGGGGAGTACGGCCGCAAGGCTAAAACTCAAAGGAATTGACGGGGCCCCGCACAAGCGGCGGAGCATGCGGATTAATTCGATGCAACGCGAAGAACCTTACCTGGGTTTGACATATGCCGGAAAGGCCTAGAGATAGGTCCCCCCTTGTGGTCGGTTTACAGGTGGTGCATGGCTGTCGTCAGCTCGTGTCGTGAGATGTTGGGTTAAGTCCCGCAACGAGCGCAACCCTCGTCCTATGTTGCCAGCGGATAATGCCGGGGACTCGTAGGATACTGCCGGGGTCAACTCGGAGGAAGGTGGGGATGACGTCAAGTCTTCATGCCCCTTATGTCCAGGGCTTCACGCATGCTACAATGGCCGGTACAAAGGGCTGCCAACTCGCAAGAGTGAGCGAATCCCAAAAAGCCGGTCTCAGTTCGGATTGGGGTCTGCAACTCGACCCCATGAAGTCGGAGTCGCTAGTAATCGCAGATCAGCAACGCTGCGGTGAATACGTTCCCGGGCCTTGTACACACCGCCCGTCAAGTCACGAAAGTCGGTAACACCCGAAGCCGGTGGCC
>JAYUEA010000005.1:0-8263 GCA_043739465.1 Propionibacteriaceae bacterium | reverse complement strand
CGATGCGGTCCTCGAGGGAGTGGTACGCGAGGACGGCGATGCGGCCACCCATCGCCAGCGAGGCGATGGCAGCCGGCATGACCCCCGAGAGCGCGTCGAGCTCGGCGTTGACGGCGATCCGCAGCGCTTGGAACGACCGCTTGGCGGGGTGCCCACCGGTCGCGCGGGCGGCAGCGGGGATCGCGGCTGCGATCGTCTCGACGAGACGTGCGGAAGTCGTGAACGGCTCGAGGTCACGCTCGGCGACGATCCGGCCGGCGATGCGGTCGGCGAACCGCTCCTCTCCGTACACGCGAAGGACCCGGGCCAGCTCGGACCGGGTGTAGGTGTTGACGAGTTCGGCGGCCGTCACGGGGTCGTCGGGCGACATGCGCATGTCGAGCGGCGAGTCCTTCGAGTACGAGAAGCCGCGCTCGGTGTGGTCGATCTGGAGCGAGGAAAGGCCGAGGTCGAGCAGGATCGCCTGGACGCGAGGGGACCCGGCGTCCGCGAGCACCTCGGGAAGCTCGTCGTACACGGCCTGTACGAGGGTGACGCGGTCACCGAAGCTCTGGAGCCGTTCGCCGGCGATGTCCAGGGCGTGAGGGTCGCGGTCGATGCCGATGAGGCGGGCCTGCGGGCAGCGCTCGAGAACCATCCGGGCGTGACCGCCCAGGCCGAGCGTGCCGTCCACGTACACAGCGCCCGGCACGTCGAGGGCGGGAGCCAGAAGCTCCAGCACCCGCTCGGCCAGGACAGGTACGTGGGTGTCGCTCACGCCCACCATCTCGACCCCATCTGTTCGGTGCGGCTCCGTGCTCACCGGTTTCGATCCGTGATCCTTGGTATGCCTCCTGGCACCGGGGAAGGTGCACCAGGGTGCGGGATCGTCGGATCGAAGCCGGAAGGCGCGGAGCCTTCGTCGTCGTCCGCCGCGTGCGCGGCTAGGTCCTGAACACGTCGTCGAGCTCGGCGGACTGCTGCTGCCACCGCTCGGGCTCCCATACCTCCACGCGATCACCGGCACCGACCACGACGACGTCGTGGTCGAGTCCTGCGAACTGCCGCAGCGGCGACGGCAGCGTGACGCGCCCCTGCCGGTCCGGCACGTCGTCGTGCGAGCCCGAGTTCAACCAGCGTTGGAAGGCACGGACCTCGGCCTCGCTGGTCGCGCGGGCCTCGTACCTGGCGTTCAGGTTGTCGAAGGTCGCCTCGTCGTAGACGGCGAGACAGCCCTCCTGCACTCGGGTTATCACGACGCCCTCGGCGAAGTGCTCTCTGTACGTGGCCGGAAGAGTCAGCCGGCCCTTGTCGTCGAGCTTCGGGAAGAACGTCCCACCCAGCCGTCTGGCCATGTGTCGCGTCCCTCCTTTCCCCTCCACGATGGGGCCCACTTCCTCCACCGCGACCCACAGTAACCCATTTTCCCCCACATGGCCGGTTTCCGCTCCATGTCTCCCCACCGCGCGCCCTGCGCAACGCCCACACACCCGACCCTTGGGATGCTCATCGCTGCGGGTCCTTCAGCCGCTCGCGTATGGTTTCGACGACACACGACGAGATCTCTAGGAGCACAACGTGGTGGAACGACGGTCACTTGCTGACGTGCTGGAGGTCATGGGCCGGGTCCGGGAAGCCATCGAGGGAGTCATCGAGGGCAAGCGGGGCTCGATCGACATGGCCATGGTGGTGCTCCTCGCGGAGGGCCATCTGCTCCTCGAGGACGTGCCCGGCGTCGGCAAGACGATGCTGGCAAAGTCGCTCGCGCGGTCCATCGACTGCAGCGTGAAGCGCATCCAGTTCACGCCTGACCTGCTGCCCAGCGACGTCACCGGCGTGTCGGTTTTCAACCAGCAGCGCAGCGACTTCGAGTTCAAGCCCGGCGGCATCTTCGCCAACATCGTCGTGGGCGACGAGATCAACCGCGCCTCGCCGAAGACGCAGTCGGCGCTGCTGGAGTCCATGGAGGAGCGCCAGGTCACCGTCGACGGCGTCACCCACGTGCTTTCCGTGCCGTTCATGGTCATCGCGACGCAGAACCCGATCGAGATGGAGGGCACCTACCCACTGCCCGAGGCTCAGCGCGACCGGTTCATGGCGCGCATCGAGATGGGCTACCCGACGATCGCCTCCGAGATCGACATGCTCGACAACCACGGATCCAGCGATCCCCTGACCGCGTTGAAGCCCGTGACCGACGGTTCAACGATCGCCGGCCTGATCGCCGCGGTACGCGAGGTGTACGTGGCGCCGGCCGTCAAGAAGTACCTCATCGACGTCGTCTCGGCGACCCGCCAGAGCCGCGACCTGCGGCTGGGCGCCTCACCACGTGCGAGCCTGCACCTGCTGCGCGCCAGCCGCGCCAAGGCAGCCCTGTCGGGCCGCGACTACGTGCTCCCCGACGACGTGGCCGACCTCGCGGTCTCGGTGCTGGCGCACCGAGTGCTGCCGTCCACCGAGGCCCAGCTGGCCAGGAGGTCGGTGTCGGAGATCATCACGAAGGCGGTGCAGTCGGCCCCGGTCCCGGACAAGAGGTAAGGACGCCATGCGCTACAACCCCTGGCTCCTGCTGACGCTGCGAGGCAAGACATTCACAGTCGTCGGAGGCATCCTCCTGCTCGGAGGAATCCTCATGGGCCAGCGGGACGTGCTCTGGTTCGGCCTGTTCCTGTTCCTGCTCCCACTGGTCGCCGTGGTCGTCGTCGCGCGCAGCAGGTTGAGGCTGACGTGCGAGCGGCGCATCTCTCCCCCGGAGGCCGTCGTCGGCGAACGGCTCAGCGGCGAGCTGATCGTCACGAAGTCTGGCCAGCTGCCCACCGGCCTGCTCCAGTTCGAGGACGACGTCCCCCGCGGCCTGGGTCGTCCGCCGAGGTTCACCGTGCACCGCTTCGCCGGTGAGTGGCGCCGCGAGATCTCGTACCCCATGGCAGGTCTGATGCGCGGCAGGTTCCGTACCGGTCCGCTCACCGTCCGCGCCACCGACCCGTTCCACCTGGTCAAGCTGGATCGGCGGTTCAGCGCGACCAGCGAGGTGCAGATCACGCCGCGCGTGGTGCCGCTGCCGATGATGCGTACGGCCAGTGGTGGCGGCTCGACCGGCGACACGATGCCTCAGAAGGCCGGTGTCATCGGTGCCGACGATGTGCTGGTCCGCGAGTACCACTCGGGCGACGACGTACGACGCATCCACTGGCGCACCACGGCCCGTCGCGGCGAGCTGTTCGTCCGTCGCGAGGAGCAGGCGTGGGACCCCACGGCGACGGTCATCCTCGACTCGCGCACCTCCGCCCACGCCGGCCGCGGTCGCGCGAGCTCGTTCGAGTGGGCGGTCTCGGCGGCCGCGTCGATCGCCCTGCACTTCGTCGACGCCGGGTTCCGGGTGGACCTGTTCGACTCTGGCGGCGCCATGGTCAGCGGCGAGCGGATGGCCCAGGCCACCGTCACCCGCCAGCAGATCATCGACGCTATGACCGACGTGACGTTGTCGCCTCGGTCGACGCTGAACCGTACGGTCGAGCACGCTTCGCTCACCCAGCGGGGTCAGCTCATGGTCTGCATTCTCGGGCGGATGACGCCCGGCGACGCGGAGGTCATCCTCGGGGCGCAGCGGAACCGCGCGCGGTGCTTCGCGTTCGTGCTGGACCCCGACACCTTCACCTCGCGCAGCGAGCGCGGCACGCCCGAGCAGTACGACGAGCACCGCGCCGCGCTCGATCGGCTGCGACAGGCGAGCTGGCGGGTCATCGAGGTGACCTCCGGCATGGAGGTCGTCGACGCCTGGAGCGACCTGGACCGGGTCGGGGAGTACGTCTGATGCGCCCCTGCGACCGGACCTGGATCGCCGTCACCCTCGCCGGTCTCATCGGTGCGCTCACGCTGCTGCCGCTGACCACCGACAGCGGCTACCTGTACCCGGCCTGGCTGATGATCGCCCTGCTGGGCGTGGTGGCGGTCGTCGGTGACCGGCTCCGGCTGTCCAAGCCCGTCGTCAACGCGATCCAGCTGCTTCTGGCGACCGCGATGGCGATCTCGCTCGCGATCGGTCCGGGCCCGTCCGACGTCACATGGTTCGGGCGTCTGGTCCCCCTGCTGCGCAGCGGCTACGACCACATCCGTACCCAGTCGGCGCCGATGCAGCCCGATCCCGGGGCGCGGATCATTCTCGTACTCGTCGTCGTGCTGCTGTTCTTCGTGGCCGGAGTCATCGCGGACACGCTGGAGCGGCCGGGCTGGACCCTCGCTCCCCTGCTCACGCTCTACCTGATCCCGGCCATCGCGCTGCGTTCCGACGTGAACGTCGTGTCGTTCCTCGTCGTGGTCGTCGGATACCTCGCGATCCTGTTCGCCGACGGTCTCAACAGTGACCGCTCGTGGACGCGGAACCTCAGCAGGGACAGCGCGAGCCAGGTGCGCGGGTCGCGCGGCATCTGGCGGCTCGCGAGCGTCGTGGCCATGCCCGCTCTGATCGGGTCGGTGATCCTCGGCCTCCTGCTGCCGACGATGTCCCCCACGTTCCTCAGCTCACTGCGCCCCAACGGGTCCGGCCCGATCGAGATGGTCGACCCGCAGCTCGACCTGCGGAAGAACCTCGAGCAGGGCACGAACCGGCAGGTGCTCTCGTACACGACGAACAAGGCCACCGGCGTCTACCTGCGGCTCGCCACGCTGCCGGTGTTGTCCGCCGACGGCTGGGGACAGTCGCAGGTCACCCTGAAGCAGGGCGCGCTCGGCGTCGTCCCGGGGGTCACGGCGATGCCGGCCGGCGGGGCTCGCATCACCAAGGTGAAGATCGACGACCTGCGCTCCATGTACCTGCCGGCCCCGTACGCGCCGCGGGCTGAGAACGCGGCCGGCGAGTGGTCGTACGATCCCGCCTCGCTCATGATCATCGCCACCGGCTCGAACCGGGCCGGGGCCACCGACGGCCTCACCTACACGGTCGAGAGCTGGGACATCGAGCCCGACGGGGCGGCGCTGTCCGAGGCGAAGGTCGGCATCCCCGACGGCCAGCCGATGACCCGCGACATCCCAGGTGAGGTCCCCGCGTCGATCATCCAGCTCACGAAGCAGCTCTCCGACAGCATCGACCAGCCTGCCCTGAAGGCCGCTGCGATCCAGGCGTACCTGCGGAGCTCGCAGTTCACCTACTCGGTGCAGGGCGCCAACGGCCAGACGAGCTATGCGGCGATGGAGTCGTTCCTGCTCAAGTCGAAGACCGGCTACTGCGTGCAGTTCGCCAGCTCGATGGCCCTGATGGCGCGCATCGCCGGCATCCCGTCGCGGGTCGCCGTGGGCTTCCTGCCGGGCACGAAGTCGGGCGACACCTGGCTGGTGACCAGCCACGACATGCACGCGTGGCCCGAGCTGTACTTCGAGGGCCAGGGCTGGGTGCGGTTCGAGCCGACGCCGTCGGTCGCCACCGCCCCCTCGTGGACCGTGGTCGCGGCGAACCAGCCGTCCGCGTCGACGAGCACCGTCGTCGAGCCCTCGGTGAGCGTGTCGGCGGGGCCGACCAAGGAGCAGTCCACGATCGACAAGGCGCCGATCGACGAGAACCAGGGACAGGTACAGGCTGCGGCGCAGTGGCGCATGTGGCTCCTGGTGGCAGGGATCGCCCTCGTCCTCCTGCTCCTGCTGGCCACTCCCATGGTGATTCGTCGCCTGGTGCGGCGGAGACGGCTAGGGCTCGATGGCGATCCGTACCAGGCTGTAGCGAAGGCGTGGCTCGAGGTCCGCGACACCTGGCTCGACCTTGGGCAGCGATGGCCCCGCGGCACGCCGCGCCAGATTGCGACCGTCGTCGCCGCCCGACTGCCGGACGAGGTGTCCCAGACGTCGCTCTCCGGCGTGGTCGACGCCGTGGAGAGGTCGCGCTACGCCGCGTCGTACGAGGACGTGGCAGATTTGCGCACGCAGCTGTACGAGGTTCTCGCTGGCCTGCACTCGTCGCGGCCCTGGTACCGCCGCATCGAGCAGGTCGTGTTCCCGCCGTCCCTGCGGTACAGGCTGCGGCAGTGGTGGCGTCGGGTCTCGACGCCGAAGGCGCCCCCGGCGATGGATGAGACCGTCGTGCGCGATCAGAGCCCTGACGACACCGCGTACCAGCGTCCTGTGGGCGCAGGCCAGCACTGATCGCAATCAGCACTGACCGCTCGCAATCAGCACTGACCGCACCGGTCAGCGCGGGATGTTTGCTGCTTACTCGGAGGTGTCGTCCTTGCGGCGCCACTGGTCCTCGAGGCGCTGCAGGAAGTCCTGCGCGCCGTGGACGCGGGGCGTGCGCGGTGGCGCGGCCTGGCTCCACGAGGTCAGGGCGATCACCGTGGAGCCGACCATCAGGACGAAGCCGAGCACGCTGACGACCCAGTTCACACTCATGCCGCCGATCAGGACGACGATGCCGGCGATGAAGCCCAGGGCGGCGAGCGAGGCGCGACGGCGGTGAACCGCGCGCGGCGACGAACCTCGAAGCGTGATGGCGAGCTTCGGGTCCTCCGCTGCGAGGGCGGCCTCCATCTGAGCGAGTAGTTCTTGCTCTTTCTCGGAAAGGGCCATGGTCACCTCCTCGTGTCTGACTGCTTCAGTCTAGGTCGCCGAAGGCCCAAGCGGAACGGGTGAAGGCTGCGTTGAGAGATCTGTGGCGTTTCCGTGACAGACCCGGGGTACATGGGAGGCCACGTAGGCTGATCCAAGACCCGAAGGAGACCCCCATGAACGCACGGCTGCAGGCCCTCTCACAGGCTGGAGTGTCGATCTGGCTCGACGACCTCTCGAGGTCGCGGCTGACCAGTGGCAACCTGGCCGGCCTGATCCGCGACTACTGGGTCGTCGGCGTCACCACCAACCCCACGATCTTCGCCGAGGCGATCTCCCACGGCGACGTGTACGGGGAGGCGCTGGGCGCATTGCGTACCCAAGGCGTCTCGGTGGCCGAGGCGATCACGCGGCTGACGACCAGCGACGTCCGCGATGCGTGCGACGTGTTCGAGGGCACGTACGCCGCGAGCAAGGGCGAGAACGGCCGGGTGTCGATCGAGGTCGAGCCGGGGCTAGCACTGCAGACCGACGCGACGATCAACCAGGCGCGCGAGCTGCACGACCTGGTGGCGCGCGAGAACGTGCTGATCAAGATCCCCGCGACACATCAAGGGCTGCCGGCGATCAGCGCGACGATCGCCGCGGGCATCAGCGTGAACGTGACGTTGATCTTCAGCGTGGAGCGCTACCTCGAGGTCATCGACGCCTACCTGTACGGGCTCGAGCAGGCCGCCGCCTCCGGCTTCGACCTGAGCCGCATCCACTCGGTGGCGTCGGTGTTCGTCTCCCGGATCGACACCGAGGTCGACAAGCGCCTCGACGCGATCGGCGGGGACGCGCTGGCGCTGAAGGGGAAGGCGGCGATCGCCAACGCGCAGCTGGCGTACGCCGCGTACCAGACGGCCTTCACGAGCGAGCGGTTCGCCGCCCTCGAGGCGCAGGGCGCGCAGGCGCAACGCCCCTTGTGGGCATCGACGGGCGTGAAGAACCCCGCGTACCCGGACACCCTGTACGTGAGCAACCTCGTCGCCCCGAACGTCGTCAACACGATGCCGGAGAAGACGCTGATGGCCTACGCGGACCACGGCGAGATCGGCGACCCCGTCGTCGACACCGGCATGCCGGCCGCCGAGATCGTGCGCGAACTCGGCGAGGCGGGCATCGACCTCGCGGATGTCTTCGCCACCCTGGAGCACGAAGGCGTCGAGAAGTTCCAGAAGTCCTGGGCCGACCTCACAGCCACGGTGGAGAAGGCTCTCGTCTGATCGATCCTGAGCCTTTCGAAGGGTCGGCGGCGGTCAGCGACGACCTGGAAGAGGCCTGATCGATGCCGCCGGCGGGAAGCGCCGATTTTTCCGTGCTCTCCATCGGTACAGGCTCGACCCCTTCAGAAGTCGGCGACTTTTCCGTGCTCTGAGGGTCGTTGAGCCCTCCAGAACACGGAAAAGTCGGCGATCTTGGGTTTCGCGTCCCACGTGGCCACTGGGAGCACGGAAAAGTCGGCGTCCAGCGACAATCCGTTCGCGCCGAAGCCTCACCCAGACTCTTTATAGATCCCGAGGATGTCCTCGTCGTAAGCGACCCATAGCTCTGCGGCGATCTGCTTCGCCATGGCTCGCGCATGGAAGTAGCCATGCTCCGTGGGTGTGTAGGCAACGCCGGTCAAGAGGAACGTTGCGCCGTCCGACATCCTCACGGTCGGCGCGGCAAGTTGTGCCCGAGTTCCGCGCCTATCCCGCGATGTCCG
>JAYUEA010000004.1:0-2749 GCA_043739465.1 Propionibacteriaceae bacterium | reverse complement strand
TGGGATCGGGGCTGCAGATCGTGGGCGCGGGCACGGGCGGCGCACTCGCCTGGATCGAGAGCCAGCAGCTCGCCGACGGGGGGTTCCCCGGGGAGATCGGCGGCACGACCTCCAACCTCATGGCCACCTCCGACGCGCTGTGGCTGATCACCGGCACGTCCTACGTGACCGTGACCTTCCAGGCCACAGGGTGCACGTCGACCCTGGTGCCCGTCCCGGCAGCGACCGCGGCAGCGTTGTCCTCGCTCGCCGACACCGGGGCCTCGGACGGCACCCTCCAGGTGACCCTCGTCGGGTGCCTGGTGCTCATCACCGGACTGGCTCTCGTGGCCTCCCGGCGGAAGCTGCGCCAGCCGTGACCGTACGTCGCGCGCTGCTTGCCCTGCTCACCGCGCTGGCGGCCGTCGGCCTCTGGCTGTCCGCCCCACCGGCTCAGGCCCTGCCAGCCCCACAGGCAGCCTCCTGCGCCGGCGTGTGGGTGGTCGTCGACTACGGCTCGCTGGGTGGCACGTCGACGAGCTGCGCGTCGAGCTTCAGCACCGGTACGGCCGCGCTGCGGGGCGCAGGCTTCAGCCCCACGCTGGACAACGGCATGATCGCGAAGATCAACGGCATCCCGGCCACGGTGAACGTCCAGGACCACTACTGGTCCTACTGGCACGCGACCCTGCAGCCCGACGGTTCGTACTCGTCCTGGAGCTACTCCGGGCTCGGAGCCAACGCCTACCACCCGACGGCCGGGAACGCCGACGGCTGGCGCTACCAGGCCCTGTCTGACGGTTACGTCGCGCCGGGCGTCGCCCCGCCCAAGCGGCTGGCTGCGACGACAGCCCCTGCGACAACCGCCCCTGCGGCCCCCGCCACCGCGCCGACGACGGCCAAGCCGGTCGCGACCAAGCCGGTGGCCACGGCCCCCACGACGGCCCAGGCCACACAGTCCGCACCGGACGAGACCGCCTCACTGGCTACCCCGACGCCTGAGGCATCCGGGTCAGAGGCGCCGATCACGGTCGCGAGCGCGACCGCCTCGGACGTCGCCGAGACCGCACCAGCGACCAGCACGACGTCCGCGTCCGCGCCTGCGTCCGCCAAGGCCAGCATGCTGGGCGGCATCGCGGTGATCGCCGTGCTCGTGGTCGCCTCCATCGGCCTCGCCGTGTGGCGAAAGCGCCGGGGACGGGTCGGCTGACGCCGGCCGAGCCTCGCGCGCTGGGATAGGTAGGCCTCCAGGGCGACCGACCGCATATCCTCTCCCGGTGACCTCACTGCGCTCTGTCCTTGGCACCCGCGTCCTCGTGGCCGACGGGGCCATGGGCACGATGCTGCAGGCGCAGGACCCGACCCTGGAGGACTTCGAGGGGTACGAGGGGTGCAACGAGGTCCTCAACGTCACCCGTCCCGACATCGTCGAGGCAGTGCACCGCGCCTACCTGGAAGCCGGTTCGGACCTCATCGAGACGAACACGTTCGGGTCCAACCTGGCCGCGCTGGGGGAGTACGACATCGCCCACCGGATCGCCGAGCTGTCCGAGGCAGGTGCCCGGATCGCCCGGAAGGCCGCCGACGAGTTCAGCACGCCTGACCACCCCCGGTGGGTGCTCGGGTCGATCGGCCCCGGCACGAAGCTGCCGACGCTCGGACACATCACCTACGAGGCCATCCGGGACGGCTACCACACGCAGGTAGAGGCGATGATCCGCGGCGGCATCGATGCCGTACAGGTCGAGACCAGCCAGGACCTGCTCCAGACCAAGGCGGCCGTGCTCGGTGCCAAGAAGGCGATCGCCGAGTCGGGCCGCGACATCCCTGTACTGGCCAGCGTGACCGTGGAGACGACGGGCACGATGCTCCTCGGCTCGGAGATCGGTGCGGCCCTCACGACGCTCGAGCCGCTCGGCATCGACGTCATCGGGCTGAACTGCGCGACCGGGCCCGCCGAGATGAGCGAGCACTTGCGGTACCTGTCCCGGCATGCCCGCTGCCTGGTCTCGGCTATGCCGAACGCCGGCCTACCGGAGCTCACGGCCGATGGCGCCCGCTACCCGCTGTCGCCCGAGGGCCTGGCTGAGTCCCTCGAGCGGTACGCGACCGACTACGGCCTCGCTGTACTCGGTGGTTGCTGCGGCACCACCCCCGACCACATCCGCAGCCTCACCACGGCCCTCAACTCGCGACCCGTCGCGGCCCGCACGATCGAGCACGAGCCTGCCGTCGCGAGCCTCTACCAGGACGTCCCGCTCGACCAGGACACGACCTACCTGTCCATCGGCGAGCGCACCAACGCCAACGGATCCAGAGCGTTCCGCGACGCGATGCTCGCCGAGGACTGGGACGAGTGCATCGACATCGCGAAGGCGCAGGCGCGCGAAGGCGCCCACCTGCTCGACCTGTGCGTCGACTACGTCGGACGCGACGGCGTCGCCGACATGGCCGAGCTCGCCGGCAGGCTGGCGACGGCGACGACGCTGCCGATCGTGCTCGACTCGACCGAGCCCGCGGTGCTGCGCGCCGGCCTCGAGCACCTGCCGGGCCGCGCCATGATCAACTCGGTCAACTTCGAGGACGGAGACGGTCCGACCTCGCGCTACCAGCGGGTCATGGAGCTCGTCTCCGAGCATGGGGCAGCGGTCGTCGCACTGTGCATCGACGAGGAGGGCCAGGCGCGGACCGCGGAGTGGAAGGTACGGGTCGCGGCGCGGCTCATCGAGGACCTGACCACCCGCTGGGGCCTCGACGTGGGCGACATCCT
>JAYUEA010000003.1:0-8289 GCA_043739465.1 Propionibacteriaceae bacterium | reverse complement strand
CTGACGGGTGAGAGGATGCTGGGCGTGCCCCTCTCCCCGATGCTTCACGACGCGTCGTGAGCCCACTCGGACGGACCAGGTCGCTCGTCGGGGTGGCCCTGCTGTTCCTCATCAACGGCGCCACCGTGGCCACGTACGCCGCGCTGCTCCCGGGCCTGCGCCTGCGCCACTCCCTCACTGACGCGACCGTCACCTGGGCACTGCTCACGCTGGGCCTGTGCTCGATCGTCGGGCAGCAGCTGGCTGGGCGGTTCAGCGACGGGCTCGGCCTGCGGAAGGCGTGCCTCGCCGCCGTACCTGTCCTGGCCGCGGGCGCCCTGATCGTGGGGCTGGCGCCCAGCTACGCCGGCCTGATCTGCGGGGTCGGCGTCATCGGGCTCGGCAACGGCTTCCTCGACGTGGCCATGAACGCGCTGGCCGTCGAGGTCGAGAAGGCCCGGCTGTTCCCCGTCATGAGCCGCATCCATGGCATCTGGTCGCTCGGCCAGCTCGTCGGCAGCGGCGTCGTCGTAGTGGCTTCCTGGTTGACGCCCGGTGACACGTTCGTACTCACCGCCGGCGCCATCACCGCGTCGCTCGGGGTGGTCGCGCTGGTCGTCGGGCTGAGCATCGTCCCCGACTCGGTGACGCATCACCCGGACGGCGTGAAGCCTGCGAAGTCGAAGCTGCCGAGCTCGATCTACCTGTTGGGCGTGATGAGCATGGGCTTCGGGCTCGCGGAGGGTACGGGGATCAACTGGTCGGCCCTGCACGTCACCGACGTCGCCCAGGTCGCGCCCGGGATCGGCGCCCTCGGCGTGACGATGGTGTCGGGGTGCATGATGGTCATCCGCTTCGCCGGGGACGCGATCGTGTCGAAGTTCGGGCGCGTCTGGGTCGTACGGGTGGGCTCGGTCACCGCGGCGCTCGGGTTCCTGCTCGGCGCGACCGTGACGGCGCTGCCTCTCGTCCTGCTCGGCTGGGCGCTCGTCGGGCTGGGCATCGGCATCATCGCACCACAGGTGTACGCGGCGGCCGGCTACCTCGCCGGCGCCCGGGGCCTCGCGGTGACGGTGTCGTTCGGGTTCACGTCGATCCTCGCAGGCCCGGCCGTCATCGGCGCGCTGGTGCACGGCGTCGGGATCCAGCACGCGATGTTCTTGCCCGCCGCCCTGGCTCTGCTGATCGTGGTCGGCGCCCCGATCATGCGCGTAGGGCAGCGCCCCACGCAGTCGGGGTAAGCAGTGGTTCAGGACTGAGGCTGCTGCTGCTCGTCGGAGACGGCAAGGAGCAGCGCGCGCAGCAGTCGAGCCAGCTCGGAGCGGTCCTTGTCCGGGAGTCCTGCGAGCAGCCGCTCCTCGGAGATCAGCAGGTCGGACATGGCAGCGTCGACCGACGCCAGGCCCGTCGGCGTCAGCGACACGATCGCTGCACGGCCGTCGCTGGGGTGGTTGTCGCGGGTGACAAGCTCCCGCTCGACCAGGCGCGCGATCCGGTGGGTCATCGTGCCGCTGGTGACGTGGGTCAGGCGGGCGAGCTCGCCGGGGGTGAGCTGGTACGGCTCTCCCGCCTTCCGCAGCGCCGCCAGCACGTCGAACTCGAAGGCCCCGAGGTTGTGGGCCGCAAAGGCGGCGTCGCGGGTGACGCTGTGCCTGCTCGCGAGGCGACTGACGCGGCTGAGGACGTGCATCGGGGCGACTTCGAGGTCTGGCCGCTCACGGTGCCATGCGGTGACGATGTCGTCGACCTCGTCGCGTCGCCCCCGTGCCTTCCCCATGGCGGACATCCTGCCACTTGCCCGGGCGGACAGACCCTCGTCCGTCTTTCGTGGTCATCGACAGGTCGGCGAGAGGTCAGGCGCCGTTGACCACCCGGGCACCAGGAGCCGGTCCCTTGGCGCGATGTACGGCCCGGACCTGCTGCATCGTCGACAGGCCGACCGTGAGCTCGATCGCGTCCTCGGTGTCGGCGCACAAGAACGCGATCGTGGGCCCTGACCCGCAGACGATCGATGCGATCCCGCCCATCTCGAGGCCGTGGTCGAGGACCTCGTCAACGCCTGCGCACAGCCTGATCGCGGACTGCTGGAGGTCGTTGTGCAGCAGGTGGCGTACCTCGTCGACGTTGTGTGCCGCGAGAGCCTTCATGAGCCGCGCCGGCGTGCGGAGCACGTGGTCGCCCTGGTGGTGGGCGTCGAAGTCCTTGAACGCTGCGGGAGTGGAAACGGTGCCGTGCGACAGCGCGAAGACCCACTCGTAAGACCCCTTGCACAGGGCCGGTGCGAGCTGTTCGCCGCGTCCCGTGCCGAGTGCGCAGCCCCCGAGCAGGGCGAACGGCACGTCGCTGCCGAGCTCCGCGGCGAGGTCGAGCAGCTCGGCCTGACCGAGGTTCAGGCCCCAGAGCACCGAGCACGCCAGCAGGGCGGCCGCCCCGTCCGCCGAGCCTCCAGCCATCCCGCCTGCGACCGGGATCCGCTTCTCGATCGCCAGGTGGGCGCCGAGCCCGGGCGTCCCGTGCCGCTGCCGGAGCAGGTCGGCGGCCTTCAGCGCGAGGTTCGACATGTCGGTCGGTACGGCGTCCGCGCCCTCCCCCGACACCTCGACCGTGAGGCGGCCGCGGCGGGCGGGCGTGGCGGTGACGTGGTCGTACAGCGACACAGCCATGAACAGCGTGACCAGGTCGTGGTAGCCGTCGGCGCGCCTCGGTCCGACCGAGAGGTTGAGGTTCACCTTGCCCGGCACCTGGACCCGTACGGCCTCGTCCAGCTCGATCGACTCCACGTGTCCTACCTTTTCAGGTCGTGAGGAAGGTGGGGTACGACAGCGGCGAACTGGGTCACCGAGAGGGTCTCTCCGCGGGCCTGCGGGTCGACACCGGCGGCCTCGAGAGCCTCGACAGCGGCGGCCGACGAGCCGAAGATGCCCGAGAGTGCCGAGCGCAGCATCTTGCGGCGCTGGCCGAACGCGGCATCGATGACGTCGAAGGTGCGCTGCCGGTCGACAGTGGAGGGCGGCTCTCTGCGCGTGAACGCGACGAGCCCCGAGTCGACGTTGGGGAGGGGCCAGAAGACGGTGGGGGGTACGGTCCCGACGCGGCTCGACGACGCGTACCAGGCCAGCTTGGCCGACGGCGTCCCGTAGACCTTGCCACCCGGCGGCGCGACGAGGCGGTCGGCCACCTCGAGCTGCACCATCACGAGGCCGCTGGCGATCGACGGGAACGTGGCGAGCAGATGGAGGATGACCGGTACGGAGACGTTGTACGGGAGGTTCGCGACCACCCGCGTCGGCATCGGGTCGAGCTCGGTGATCCGCAGGGCGTCAGCGGCGACGACCGTGAGCCGGTCGGCGGCCTCTGGCATGCGCTGGGCGACCGTACGCGCTAGTCGGGCCGCGAGCGAGTCCTCGATCTCGACGGCGACGACGTGGGCGCCGGCCTCCAGGAGGCCGAGCGTCAGTGAGCCGAGGCCCGGGCCGACCTCGAGGACGACCTCGCCGGGCTGGACGCCGGAGAGCGTGACGATGCGGCGCACGGTGTTGGGGTCGATCACGAAGTTCTGGCCGCGCTGCTTGCTGGGCCGTAGGTCGAGCTCGGCCGCCAGTGCCCGGATGGTCCTGGGGTCGAGCAGGCCGACGTCAACCATCGTCGCCCCACGGCCCGCCGAAGGCGTCGAAGGCGTTCTCGGTGAGCTGGTGGCAGGCCGAGTCGAGCGCCCAGCCGCGCTGGTCGGCGACGAACCGTACGGTGTGGGCGAGCAGGTACGAGGCGTTGGGGCGCCCCCTTGTCGGCACTGGCGTCAGGTAAGGGGCATCGGTCTCGACCAGCACCTTGTCGCGAGGGGTCGCGGCGAGGGCCTCGCGCAGGTGGGCGTTCGCGTTGTACGTGACGACGCCGGGGAACGAGAGCCAGAAGCCGCGCTCGACGCAGCGTCGTGCGAAGTCGGCGTCGCCGGAGAAGCAGTGCATGACCACGCGCTCGGGCAGCGTGTGCGCGGCGAGCACGTCGAGCACGTCGTCGTGGGCGTCGCGGTCGTGGATGACGAGGGTGAGGTTCGCTGCCGCCGCGATGGCGATGTGGGCAGCGAAAGCGTCGCGCTGGCGGGCCTGGTCGGATCCCTCGAGGGTACGGAAGTAGTCGAGGCCGGTCTCGCCCACACCGCGGACATGTGGTCCGGCGTTCGCCAGCCGCTCGATCTCGGCGAGTCCAGCCTCGACCAGCTCGGGGTGACGGGCGACGTCGTTGGGGTGCAGCGCCACGTTGGCGACCACGCGAGGCTCCGAAGCGGCGATCTCGACGGACCGCCGCGAGCTGGCGGCGTCGGTACCGACATCCACGAGCCGCTCGACCCCGACCAGGGCCGCGAGCTCGAGGTTCGCTGCGACGGGCATCCCCACCCGCTCCGTCACCGAGTCGAGATGGGTGTGCGCGTCGACCACCCCGTACGGCAGTGGCTCAGGCAGCGGCGGCATCCCCCACGCCTCGGGTGTGATCACCCGGCCAGTCTGGCAGACGCCCCGAGCAGCCCGCCCGCACCGCTCGGCGGGAGACCCTGTACCGCTCGGCGGGAGACCCTCTACCCCTCGGCGGGAGACCCTCTACCCCTCGGCGGGAGATCCTGTACCGCTCGGCGGGAGGTTCTGTACGGCTGTCAGTCGCGTGACCCGTCGTACAGGTCGCGTCTGTCGTGGCCGGTCTCGGCCGCCACGGCTCCCGCCGCCGCGGACCTCTTCTCGCCGGCGCTGACGCGCCGCCGGACCTCATCCAGGGCATCGGCGAGTGGCGGCTTCTCGTGCGGCGCCCCACCTACGACGATCGTGATCTCGCCGAGGACGCCGCCTGCGGCCCAGTCGGCCAGCTCGGTGAGACCACCACGGCGCACCTCCTCGTACGTCTTCGTCAGCTCTCGGCAGACGGCCGCCGGCCGCGCGCCACCCAGCACCGACGCGGCATCGGCGAGCATCTCCACGAGCCGGTGCGGCGCCTCGAAGAACACCATCGTGCGACGCTCGGCGGCCAGCTCGGTGAGAGCTACGCGACGCGGTCCTGCCTTGCGCGGCAGGAAACCCTCGAAGCAGAAGCGATCGGTGGGCAGGCCGGACAGGGCCAGAGCCACCAGCACCGCGGACGGACCCGGCACGGCCGTGACCCGGATCCCCGCCTCGATCGCGGCCACGACCAGGCGGTACCCGGGATCGGACACCGACGGCATACCCGCGTCCGTGACCAGCACGACGCGCTTCCCCTCGCCGAGGACCTCGACCAGCTCGGGCGTACGGGACGCTTCGTTGCCTTCGAAGTACGACACGACGCGCGCGCTGCTCGTGGCCTGGGCGCGAACCAGGAAGGCGTGGTAGCGGCGGGTGTCCTCAGCGGCCACCACATCAGCAGCGGCAAGGGCCGACAGCAGCGCCGGCGATGCGTCAGCGACATCGCCGATAGGCATGCCGGCGAGCACGAGCAGTCCTGGGGTCGTCTCCACGTAGGCCATTGTGGCGCGGACTGTCGGTGTCAACCGCCACACTGTTCGGTATGGCTGATCCCGGCGACAACCGCGTGGCGGTGTACATCGACTTCGACAACATCGTCATCTCGCGCTACGACGAGGTGCACGGGCGGACCCAGTTCACCCGCGACAAGGTGCGGGAGCTGGGGCGCGGCACCGCCGACGACGAGCGCATCACCGCCCGTCTCGCGCAGGCGTCTGTCGACCTCGGCGCGATCATCGACTACGCGTCGAGCTTCGGCACCCTCGTGCTGACAAGGGCGTACGCCGACTGGTCGCAGCCGGTGAACGCCGACTACCGCGGCCAGCTCGTCGGGCGCGCGGTCGACCTCGTACAGCTCTTCCCCGCCGCCGCGTACGGCAAGAACGGCGCCGACATCCGCCTGGCCGTCGACGCCATCGAGGACATGTTCCGGCTGCGCGACCTCACGCACATCGTCATCGTGGCCGGCGACTCCGACTACATCGCGCTGGCGCAGCGGGCCAAGCGGCTCGGCAAGTACGTGGTCGGGATCGGTGTGGCCGGGTCGACGAGCCGCTCGCTGGCGGCGGCGTGCGACAGGCTGATCGGTTATGACGCCCTGCCGGGTCTGGCGGCGACCGAGGCGGTCGAGGATGCCGACATCGTCCCCGGCACCACCACGGTGTCCGAGCCGGACGCCCCACCCGAAACGGCGCCCCGGGGCAGGACGCGTCGTACGAGTGCGGCCGCGACAACGACGCGGGCCGCAGCCACGACGCCCAGGACACGTACGAGGAAGGCGGCCTCCGCGGCCCCGGCGGCCGAGCCGGAACAGCTGGTTGAGGTCGAGCAGACCCCGGCAGCCATGGAACCAGCCCCCGAGCCCACCAAGGTGACGGTCAAGGCGAGCGAACGTACGGCCGAGCAGACGCAGCTCCGTGCGGGCTCCGGGCAGCTCCTGCAGCGGGCGCTGCGGCTCGGCCATGACAACGACGAGGACGCCGAGTGGCTGAGCAGCTCGGTGGTGAAGAACCAGCTCCTGCGCATGGACCCGGCGTTCAACGAGAAGGCGCTGGGCTACGCGACGTTCTCCGACTTCGCGAACTCGTTCAAGTTCGTCGAGCTGGACGAGACTCACAAGACCCGCCGCATCCGGTTGCGTCGCCGATGACAGGCGCGCCACTCACAGGTGACCGACAGCCGCGCGTACGGGCTCAGTCTCTCGTGGGGCGTTACCTTGATTCGTTTGCGGTTGGCGTGGTCCGGGTGGGCGCATCGCAAGGCGCCGGAGCGGAGCCATACCGGGTCGTCTGGTGAGCTTCGGCAACGCCGCGAGGTGCGTGTCAGGGGCGCGCCAAGCGTCAACGAATCAAGGTAGCGGGCCACTAGCGTCCTGCAGCAGTGGCCGGTCAACGTGTCAACCACAAGGGGTGATAGACGCTACCGGGCAGCCTTCCAGGAGCCGCCGAGCTGGGCGACCTGCGCCGCGTAGTCGGCGTACGACCGGCGGTAGGTGGCCACCTCGTGGAGCACCGGTCCGAGCCTTCGGAGGCCCTCCATCAGGTACCTCGGCACCGCGTCCAGCACCGTCACCGGGTCGGCCAGGTGAAGGTCAGCGCCATGCACCGTGCCTGCGAGGCCCGAGTAGCCGACCTGGATGCAGGGCAGCATCACCGACAGGTCGCCGACATCCCCCGCGGCTGCGGACCCGCCGCGATCGTCGAGAAGCGCCACGATGCCGGGAACGCCCGCGCGGAACGCCTCCCGGAACGGCTCCGACAAGGGGCGATGCTGCCGGAAGGGCAGGTAGCCGACCTCGGTGTCGATCTCGGCGTTCCCTCCGAGCGCGAGCGCGGCACCCTCGGCCATCGCGTCCAGTTTGGCGGACAGCTCGGCCATGTACGCGAGGTCGACCGTCCTGACGTCCGTCGAGACCCGGGAAGTGTCGGGGATCACGTTCGTCGTCATCGGCGCCGACGTCACCACCGGGTTCAGCCGAGCCAGCACGTCCTCGCGGAGCTGCTGGCGGCCCAGCCCGATGGCCGTCTGGTAGAGCACGGCCATGGACGCCGCGTTGACACCGGCGAACGGTACGAATCCGGCATGGGCCGCGCGTCCGTGGAAGGTGACGTGCTTGTACGCGAACCCGGCAAGGTCGCAGTCGAGCTCCACGGTCGGAGTGGGGTAGCCGCCGCCCATCGTGTGGGTGAGGATCGCCACGTCGAGGTCGTCGAAGATGCCGAGACGCATAGCCTCAGGCTTGCCGCCGAACCACTCGATCTCGCCGGCATCGCGCAGGGCGCGCCGGCATCGCGCAGGGCGCGCCGGGTGTCGAGATCGATGTACTCCTCGGCCGGCACGAAGATCACGACGAGGTCGTACGGAAGGTCCCAGGGCTTGTCCGCAAGCTCGGCGACCACGGCGCATGCGATGCCGACCTGCGTGTGGTGGCCGCACGCGTGGACGGCGCCGGTCGTCGGGTCGGCCGCGGGATGTGTTGGCACGATCAGCGCATCGAGCTCGGCGACGAGCGCAACCGCCCGGTCGTGTCCAGGACCGAGACGGAGCTTCAGCCCTGTACGGGCGAAGGACGTGATCTCGACGCCGGGCGCGTGCGCGGCGAGGAACTCCGTGACCCGTGCAGCCGTGTACATCTCCTGGTAGCCGAGCTCGGGATGCGCCCAGAGGTCGTCGACCAGAGCCACCACGTCGTCGTACGCAGCGAGCAGCGGGCCGCTCATCCCGGGTGCGGGTCGGTCGCCGCCGCCCACCGTCGAGCCACCCTCTCGCGCTCGCCGAACTTCTGGCCGATCACGATCCCTGCCGCGACCACCACCGCGAACAC
>JAYUEA010000002.1:0-2757 GCA_043739465.1 Propionibacteriaceae bacterium | reverse complement strand
GCCTCACGTCGGCGACGACGCGCGCCACCTCGGGGTACGCGTCCCACGGCCCCACCCAGCGGAAGTTCTCGATCCCCCAGAAGGGGAAAGACCTCACGCGATGGACGATGACGCCCTCGATCTCTTCGGTGAAGTTGTGGAAGTTCGTCGACGGGGCGAGCTGGTGGACCTCGTGCCCGCGACGGACCATGCCCTGGCCGAGCCGCTCCGTGAAGCGGGCAGCTCCGTTGATGACGGGAGAGTACGTGTCGCTGGCGATGAGCAGCCTCATGCGCCGGCCTCGGCCTCGGCCTCGACGGCCGGGTGGTGACGGTCGGTGTCCGGGTGGAAGCGGGACAGCACAGCCACTCCGCCCGCGGCGACGGCCCCCGCGAGCGCCATGCCGATCGCGATCAGGGGCGTGAGACGAGCGCCCTCGCCGAGCACGATGAGGCCCACCATGACGGCGGCGAGCGGGTCGACGGTCGTCATCGAGCCCACCACGACCTCGGCGGGACCGGTCGCGTACGCGGTCTGGATCATCCAGCCGCCCACCGCGTAGGCGACGATGAGACCGACCAGAGCCGTCAAGAACTCGGCGCCGGTGAGGGCTGCCTTGTTCGTGATGATCTCGGCCATGATCTTCATGTAGCCCGACCCCAGCCCGTACAGCGCAGCCCCGCCCCAGGCCCAGCACAGGCTGCGCACGGAGCGCGGTCCGAAGACCCCGAAGGATGCCAGGAGGATGGCCAGGGCCCAGACCGCCGCTGTCGTCCACAGCATCGACGCGAGGCTGATGTCCGTGGCCTCGGTGGTGTATTTGGTCGACAGGATCGTGAAGCCCACGATGCCGACCACCGAGACACCCACGGCGAACCAGATCTTGCGCTCAGGTGGAGTCCCCTTGAGACGGGCGGCGATGAGCACCGACCAGCCGACGGCGAGGATGCCGAGCGGCTGGATCACCGTGATGGGCGCCATCGCGAGAGCCACCAGGTGCATGGCCGCTCCGAGAGCGATGAGCCCCAGACCGAGCAACCAGACGGGCGTGCGCACCATTTTCAGGAGTCGGGGCAGCGTCAGTTTGCGATCGGCCTCGCCTGCCAGCGCCTTGTCGATGCCCAGGTGCTGAGCACTGGCACCCGAGGCGAACGAGAACGAGGCGATGATCGCGAGCAGTACGGCGAGGGCGGTCATGGGCGCTTCACCACCGGTCGGCGAGGAGCACGAAGAGGGACAGCCACGCCCCATACCTTTCCATGGCCTGTGCCCTATCAGCGAGTCAGGGTTCCCACCCTCAGGGAGTGATCGGGGTAGACCAGGGCCTCAGGACCGATAGACGATGACCGATGTGCCGATGCTGACCTGGTCGAACAGCCACGTGATGCCGTTGTAGTCGCGCACGTTCACGCAGCCGTGGGACGACCCGTTGTAGCCGCGGGCGGCGAAGTCGGCGGAGTAGTGGACCGCCTGCCCGCCCGAGAAGAACATCGCGAACGGCATGGCCGTGTGGTAGATCGTCGACACGTGGTCGCGTGACTTCTGGAACACCGAGAACGAACCCTCGCGGGTTGGCGTCAGCTCGGACCCGAACCGTACGTCGAACACCTTCACGACCTGGCCGTCGACAATCCAGCGCAGCTTGCGGGTGTTCTTGTCGATGCAGAGCACGCGACCGGTCAGGCAGCGAGAGTCGACGGCTCCGGTCGCGGTCACTGCCGGCATGACGTTGTTCTTCGCGTCCGCCGTGGGCGTACGAGTCACCGCCTTGAGCCTGTCGAGCGTCCGCTGGTCGACCTCGCCAGTGACCGGGATGCCGCGCTTGGCCTGGAAGCCCTTGACGCCGGTGACGGTCTGGGAGTCGAACCTGCCGCTGATGACGCCGGAGTACCAGGCGAGCTGACGCAGCCTCACCTGAATGTCACGCACCGCGTCGCCGCTGGCGCCCGCCGCGTACAACGCGGGACCGGCGGTCAGCACGTTGTTGAGCTCGTCCGACGTGGGCTGGTGGGTCATCGCCACGAGGGCGTCCCACGTCGGCTGGTCCACGGTGCCGGAGGCAGTAAGGCTGCGCTTGGCCTGGAAGCGGGAGACGGCGGCGGAGGTCTTGTCGTCGTACGTGCCGGTGACGCTTCCGTCGTACCAGAACAGCTGCGCCAGCCGCGACTGGAGCTCGCGGACCTTGTCACCCGAGGCTCCCGGGGCGAGGACGCTGCCGGCGGTCGATGCCGCCACGGTGGGTGTGGCAGATGCCGAGGTCACAGACGGTGTCGGGGTGGTCGCGCTGGGTGAAGCAGAGGCAGTCGAAGGCGCCGCGGTCACGACGCTGGTCGACGTTCTGGCGGACGGAGCACCGCTCGACGTGGTCGGCCCGCAGCCGCTGAGGGCGAGCATCGCGACGACGGCAAGGCCGACGATCGACGCGAAGGGGGTCCGCAGCATGGCCACTCCATCTCCTGGTGTCGAGCACAATATAGGGGCGACAGCGGTCTCACTCGTCCATCGCGCGCGCGGCCAGAACCGCGTCGTACACCTCTGAGACGCGCACCGACCCGCCGAAGACTGCGCGCGTGCTTGTACGACCTGGGTCGGAGAGTCCCCGGTCCCCCTCGGGCTGGGGTCTGGACCTCATGTCAACTTCTGGTCAGCCGACCCCCGAACCGGACACCATGAACGCATGGCAGACACACTCCACGCCGGCTCGGTCAGGATCGGTTCGGCCGACCGCACCCTCGTCGCCGAACGGCTCGTCGCCCACTACCAGGCCGGTCGGCTGCC
>JAYUEA010000001.1:0-2771 GCA_043739465.1 Propionibacteriaceae bacterium | reverse complement strand
GCGGCGATGAAGGCGGCCCGCTGGCTGCTCTGTACATGGCGTCCGGCGAGACCTGGCAGCAGCTCGACACGCCGGCGTTGCTGCGGTCGGGCATGGGCGGCATCCTGGGCTTCACCGCCGCCGCCGGAACGGGCGACCAGGTGGTCATCGTCGGCGACGTCGTCACCGCGGACGCCACCGGCACCGTACAGACACCCACTCTCTTCCACGGCACCGTCGGTGGCACCTGGACCAAGGTCGACCTCCCCGTCCCCGCGCCGCGCGCACCGGGTCTCAGCCACGCCACAGCCGTCGCCTGCACCCTCGACTCGTGCTGGGTCGCGGGCTGGTCCGGGGGCCCGATGGCGTGGCACGTCTCGCTCGTCGACGGATCCGTACTCGCCATGTCCTCCCTCACCGGCGACGCACCGAAAGGCACCGACCCAACCGCCCTCGTCACCCTCGTCGACGGACGGCCCATCGTCCTCACCAACGCCGCCACACCCACGATCGCCGTCGGTTGCCACGCCACCTGGACCACCTTCCCCGCGCCCCGCGCAGCGACGGCCGTGACTGCGGTGGGCAGCGACCTGTACGTGGTCGCCGGAGCGGCACCCCGCGTCTGGCACGCCACCATCCCGGGCTGCTGAGCGGCGCCTGAATCCTGGCGAGAGGCCCGTCGAGAGCCCAGTAGGATGGTCCGCGGTTCAAGGCCGCCACCCGTGCGAGCCGCAGCAACTTACGATTCAGGGAGTCTGACGCTCACCATGGCCGAGTTCGTATTCACCATGCACAACGTGCGCAAGACACTCGGGGAGAAGCTGATCCTCGACAACGTGACGATGTCGTTCTACCCCGACGCGAAGATCGGCGTCGTCGGCCCGAACGGTGCCGGCAAGTCGACCCTGCTCAAGATCATGGCCGGCCTCGAGAAGGCGAACAACGGCGACGTCATGCTCGCCAAGGGCGCGACCGTCGGCATGCTCATGCAGGAGCCGCCGCTCACCGAGGACAAGACTGTGCTCGAGAACGTCCAGGAGGCGGTCGCGGAGACCAGGGCCCTGATGGCCCGGTACGACCAGATCGGCGTCGAGCTCGGCGAGCCGGATGCCGACTACGACTCGCTGCTGGCCGAGATGGGCGACCTGTCGACCGAGCTCGACCACCGCGAGGCCTGGGAGCTCGACTCCAAGCTCGAGCAGGCCATGGACGCGCTGCGCTGCCCCGACCCCGACATGCCGGTCAACATCCTCTCCGGTGGCGAGCGGCGTCGTGTGGCGCTCTGCAAGCTGCTGCTCCAGCAGCCCGACCTGCTGCTCCTCGACGAGCCCACCAACCACCTCGACGCCGAGAGCGTCGCCTGGCTCGAGGCCCACCTCAAGGCGTACCCCGGCGCCGTCCTCGCCGTGACCCACGACCGGTACTTCCTCGACAACGTCGCTGGCTGGATCTGCGAGATCGACCGCACCCAGCTGCACCCGTACGAGGGCAACTACTCCACCTACCTCGAGACCAAGCGCTCACGTCTGGCGATCGAGGGCAAGAAGGACGCCAAGCGCGCCAAGATCCTCGAGCGCGAGCTCGAGTGGGTGCGCCAGAACCCCAAGGCCCGTCAGGCCAAGAGCAAGTCGCGTCTGACCCGGTACGAGGAGCTCGCGGCCGAGGCCGAGCGCGGTCGTCCGATGGACCTCGCCGAGATCAACATCCCAGCGGGTCCCCGACTGGGCGCCGAGGTGCTCGAGGGCATCAAGCTCACCAAGGGCTTCGGCGACCGGGTGCTCATCGACAACCTGTCGTTCACGCTGCCGCGCGCCGGCATCGTCGGCATCATCGGCCCCAACGGCGTGGGCAAGACCACGCTGTTCAAGATGGTCGTCGGCGAGGAGCAGCCCGATGCGGGCAAGCTGAAGGTCGGCCAGACCGTGAAGTTCTCGTACGTCGACCAGGGCCGTACAGGTCTCGAGTCGCAGAAGAACGTCTGGGAGGTCGTCTCCGACGGGCTCGACTTCATCAAGGTCGCCAACTTCGAGATGCCGTCGAGGGCGTACGTGGCGTCGTTCGGCTTCAAGGGTCCCGACCAGCAGAAGCTCGCGGGCGTGCTGTCGGGGGGTGAGCGGAACCGGCTGAACCTCGCGCTGACCCTCAAGCAGGGCGGCAACGTGGTCCTGCTCGACGAGCCCACCAACGACCTCGACGTCGAGACGCTGCAGTCGCTCGAGGACGCGCTGCTCGACTTCCCCGGCTGCGCCGTCGTGATCTCCCACGATCGCTGGTTCCTCGACCGGGTCTCCACCCACATCCTCGCCTGGGAGGGCGACCACGAGGAGTCGGCGAACTGGTTCTGGTACGAGGGCAACTACGCCGACTACGAGGAGAACAAGATCTCCCGCATGGGTGCCGAGGCGGCACGTCCGCACCGCGCCACCCACCGCAAGCTCACCCGCTGAGGTCCGCTCGTCTCCTGGACCTTCTCGGTACTGTGGTCGCGACGAGGAGGTACCTATGGGCTGGTTGAGTGATCTGGTGGCGCGGTTCGGCGGGGGCGCCGTCGACGACGACACGCCCATCCCCGAGCGGCCGCTCGACATCGAGGTTCGCGGACCCCAGCTCGCCGAGCTTCGGGAGGCCATCGAAGAGCTGCAGCATGCGATGGAGTCCGACACCGCGCGCATGGACAACCCCGGCTGGCGTGGGCGGGCCCGCGACTACTCGTACGCCCTGGGTGGAGTCCGCGAGCTCTTGCGGAACCCGACGCGTGAAGGGCTGTACGAGGTGCTCGGTTCCGTGCGGCC